>JAPLHM010000104.1 GCA_026389635.1 Chloroflexota bacterium
CAGGGAAGGGCATTTAGTCCAGTTCCCGCAGGATATTGAGGTCTTCATGGTGGCACCACCGGCATTGGACGAAATACGCCGCTGGGCGCGTGACCGTGCTGCAAAAAGGGAGAAAGAGCAGGATTAGATTATCGTATTCAGCACTTCTTGAGCGGCACCTTTCCGGCTTCCCTGGGTTCAAGGTAGAGTGCATCGGTGGGACAGACCCACATACAGACACCGCAGCCGATGCAGCGCATCTCGTCACGCACCAGCTTGCCGTTTTCCATCTTGAGGGCCTTCATCCAGCACCTTTCCAAGCATGCTTCGCAGGCCGTACAATCGTCTTCTTTGATATGCACAAGATAGCGCGCATTGACCATCCGACTGGGCGCCGGGGAATTTTTGGCCCCCTTGACGATCCAGCAATGGCATCCGCAGCAGTTGCAGAGCAGGTTGGTGAACTGGTCAGGAGTATTGGCGTAATTGTGTACCAGGCCGGCCTTCTCTGCTTCGTCCAGCGTTTGCAGTGCCTCATCCCTGGACAGCCGTTTTGTAAAGCCGCGCTCTACGGCGAACCTGGCCGTTTCTCCGAATACCATGCAGGTCAGCAGGGGTTCCGTGCTTGGCTTGCCGATCAGGTTGCCCTGGTGCCGGCAAACACAGGTACCGGTTGCAATAAACGCGGTATCTTGTATAAGCTGCTTCACTTCAGCGTAAGGTATTACAGTTGTAACATGACTGACTTCCTTTCCCACGGGTATATTCCTGCTGGGGGCAGGGGCTGCTGACTCAAGTATTGGCGGTGTCCCGGACATGAATTCCCTCTTTATGGCCTTGGAATAGGTCCAAAGCAAAAAGGCCATTTTCTTATGCCACTCATCAACGATTCCCCTCATGAGCTGGAACTCTATCAGGCCTGGTACGAGCGGCAGGAATTCGTATAGCTTTTTGCCATTCTCCGCCTTGATGTGTATAAGGCCTTTGTCCCCCATTGTTTCCAGCTGACTTGCCAGCTTTTTGAGGTCGCCTGTACCCAGGTTGGCAGAGATATCTTCAATAGCCGCGTAACCCTGGGGCATAGCACAGCCTATGGTCGCCTCCTCGGGAGTAAAAAGGAACCCCATCAGGTCATAAAACTCCTGGCATTTAATGGCAGGCATGGCCGTGCTTCGCGCATTGAGAGCTGCGGCAAGTTTGTCGTAAATAGCGTCAACCATCACTTACTCCTTTTTGAAAGATATTACTGCAATAAATAATTTGTGTGCAAGATATTTGTATGCAGTCTATCAAGACGGGGAAGCACTTGTCAAGCAATAGTAATCTCTGCTGGGCAAAGGCTGGATGCTGGCATCAGGGATGTTACCCCCTTGGGGTTTAGAGGTTGGTGGCCCTGTGAAGGCACTGTTTCCAGCGGGCATTAACCCATTGCTGGAGCTCGTCGATCTGTTCCTCGGTAATGGTCTTAAACCTGCCCTGGGACTTGAAATACTCACGGACCGGCTGCAGGTTGCCCCCCTTGCGGGCCAGTGACTCGCTGGCGGAGGTCAGCCTGAAGATGCCGTCCTCGATCTCGTAAAGGACGACGAGGCCGGTCTCAACCGCCATTTCGCCGAACTTTATAGTATCGCTGAAAGGGAATAACCACCCGGGCGGGCAGGGCGTGTGTACGTGTATAAACCTGGTTCCTTCGATGGTCTTGGCCTTTTTTACTTTCTCGTAAAGATCCAGCGGGTAGGAGGCCGAGCATGTCGCCACGTAGGGGAGGCCATGCGCTTCCATGATGGCCGTCATGTCCTTCTGGTATTGCTGCTTGCCCAGTACCGGCGTGGTCCCCGACACGGCGCCCAGGGGAGTGGAGCCCGAACGCTGGTTGCCCGTATTCATATAACCTTCGTTGTCATAGCAGATATACATGAAATCATATTGCCGCTCTGCCGCGCCGCTCAGCGATTGTATGCCGATATCATGTGTGCCGCCGTCCCCGGCAAACGCCAGTACGGTTATGCCCTTCCTGCCCAGCGCCTTGAGTCCGGCCACGAGGCCGGTAGCCGAGGCGCCGGTGGAAGCGAAAGGCGTATTCACGCAGGGCACGTTAACCGCCGTGATGGGGTACATGCCGTGCATGACCGTAGCGCAACTGGCAGGCACTGTGACGATGCACTGACCCTCTAGCGCCTTCAGGATGTGCCTGTATGCCAGCGAAAGGGCACACCCGGGGCAGGTGCGGTTGCCCGGTAAAATCCATTCCTTCTCGATCAGGTTAACGGCATTCGTTTTCAATTCAGCTCTCCGTTAGATGTGACAGATCCACTCGGGGTAATCAGGGTTGGTCACTGTCTCTTTAAGGGATGATATTGCTTTTTTAGTCGCTTCGACAAGATCACGGGCCTTTACGTCGCGGCCGCCCAGTCCGACGATGAAGTTCCTGATGGCAGCGTTAATATACGTGCCGTAGAGCGCCGACTTGATCTCGGAACAGGTTGCGCCTTCCGACCCGTAGCTGATATTTTTATCGAAAACCACGATCAAACGGGACTTACGCAGGGCCTGCACCACGTCCTGCTTGGGGAAGGGGCGGAACACGCGCAATCCCAGCACGCCCACTTTGATCCCTTCCGCCCTCAGCATGTCCGCCGCCACGATCGCTTCGGAGGCCAGGCTTCCCATGGCCACGATCGTAATCTCGGCATCCTCGCTGCGTTCTTCCCAGAACATGCCTGCGTAATCGCGACCGAATATATCGTTAAACTCTTTTCCCGCATGTAAAATCGTCTCCCTGGAGTTCTGCAGCGCCTCCTGCAGCAGGTACCTCAGCTCCATGTAGCCGTGGCAGAGCTTGCCGTCCACGCCTGCGCGGGGGTTGGCCAGCGTAACCAGGTTGTAGTTCTTGGGGTTGTCCGGGTCCAGTGTAGTGTGAGGCTTATAAGGCGGCAGGTAGCGGTCCACCTCCACCTGGCCGGGTATCTCAACCGGCATCTCGGTGTGGGACAGGATATATCCATCGTAGCAGACCATGACGGGCACATAAACGCTCTCAGCTATGCGGTAGGCCTGTATAATCGTGTCTAATATCTCCTGGTTGTTGCGGCAGT
>JAPLHM010000102.1 GCA_026389635.1 Chloroflexota bacterium
AGCGGCAGGTCGAGCAGCCTGATGATGATGGGCAGTCCCTTCAATTCCTTAAAGAGGGTGAGGAAGTCCTCTTTTTGCAGCTTGCTCAGGTGTTGCAGCACGGACGCGCGCTGGCCGGAGGTTTCCGCCATAATGTATTCACGGATGGCAGACAGGCGTTCCGGGCCATTGAATTGCCTCTCCGTGCGGCAGAGGCCTATGCCTTCAGCGCCCATCCTGATCGCCTGCGCCACCATATCAGGCATATCCGCGTTAGCCCGCACCCCCAGCCTTTTTGCCCCGTCCAGCCAGGTGAGCAATTCGGCGAACTCATTTATCATCTTCCCTTCTTCCAGGGGAATTGTGCCCGTATATACCATGCCCGTAGTGCCGTCTATGGTGAGCGTGTTCCCATGATGAATGGTCTGACCTTTGCAGGTGAATAATTTCTTTTCAGGGTCGATCAGGATATCCTCTGCCCCGCAGACACACGGCTTGCCCATAGCCCTGGTTACAATGGCGGCATGGGAAGTCAGTCCTCCCCGCGAGGTCAGCACCCCGTCGGCCGCCGCAATCCCCTGTATGTCATCAGGGCTGGTTTCAGGCCTCACCAGTATGCAGGTGATGCTTTTCTTGGACATGATTATGGCCTCGTCGACAGAAAAGACCACGCGGCCGCTGACCGCGCCCGGCGCCGCTGCCAGGCCTTTAGTCAGGTATTCGTGCGTATCGGAGGCTGATTTTATATGTTTATGCAGCAGCGCCCGCAGGTCATCCGGCTTGAGCCGCAGTATAGCTTCCTCCAGTGTAATCAGCCCCTCGTGAACCATATCTACCGCGGCTTTAACCGCCGCCTGGCCGCTCCTTTTAGCCGAGCGGGTCTGCAGCATGAAAAGTTTGCCCGATTCGACCGTGAATTCAATATCCTGCATATCGCGGAAATGATCTTCCAGGAAGCTGACCTTTTTCTCCAGCTCCTTGTAAACATCCGGCATAATAGATTTCAACTGCGAGACAGGGACAGGCGTTTTAGATCCCGAAACAATGTCCTCACCCTGTGCGCACTCAATATACTCGCCGAACAAGCCTTTTTCCCCGGTGCTCGGGTTGCGGCTGAAGACAACGCCCGTGCCCGACCTGGGATCCTTATTACCGAACACCATAACCTGTACCACCGCCGCCGTGCCCATGTTAGAGGGGATCTGGTTCAACCGCCGGTATTCAATGGCGCGGATATTATCCCAGGAATCAAAAATACGCCTGATAGCCGCCCTCATTTCAGATAACCCGCTGATATTAAGCACAGTGTCCATCATGCCGGGCATAGAAACCGTGGCGGAGGAGCGCACGGAAACCTGCAGGCCTTTGCCAAGCCTGGCTTTGGCTTCCTTCTCAAGGTCTGCCAGAGCCTGCGATATCTCTTTTTCAGAGAGCCGGCCGCTTTCTTTGTACTCGTTATAGCCCTGGACGGAAACCACGAACCCGGGTGGAACCGGCAGGCCGAGCCTGGTCATGGTTACCAGGTTGGCCCCCTTGTTACCCAGCACAGCCTTATCCTCACAATCCGAATGAAAAGAATAGATATACTCCATGAAAACACCCTCCTTAATCTGCTAAGCCCCGCCTCAC
>JAPLHM010000150.1 GCA_026389635.1 Chloroflexota bacterium
GGAACATGAGCCGGAGATATACAAGAATACCTACAAGTTCCTGCAGATATCGGGCTGGTTGGTCAAAAAGATCACGGGTGAATTCAAGGACTCGCTGGGCATGATGGTGGGCGCCTGGCCCATGGACTACAAGGCCCTCAAATGGCACTCGCTGGAATTAGCCTACGAGACGCTGGCGGTCAAAAGGGAGCACTGCGTGGAGCTCTTCCCGCCGGACACTGTGCTGGGCCATGTAACGAAGCAGGCGGCGCTTGAGACCGGCCTGCCCGAGGGGTTGCCTGTGGTGGTGGGCGCGGGGGACAAGCAGTCCGAGTTGCTGGGGGCCGGCGCTATCGACCCCTCCATCGGGGTGATCAGCTACGGCACAGCCACCTGTATGCAGGTGATCAGCTACAAGTACATCTCCGAGAAGGATATGAAGTTCTACACCTGGCCCTCGGCCCTGCCCAATGCCTGGGACCTCGAGATGTTCATCTACAGGGGCTTCTGGATGGTGACCTGGTTCAAGCAGGAGTTCGGCCACCGGGAGGCGCTGGAGGCCGAGAAACGCGGCGTGGCGCCGGAGGTGGTGCTGGACGAGGTAATCAGCAAGATCCCGCCGGGTTCGTTGGGACTGATGCTGCAGCCCTACTGGACGCCTATGATCTACGACAAGTACGCCAAGGGTTCCATCATCGGCTTCGGAGACGTGCACACCCGGGCCCACCTCTACCGGGCCATACTCGAGGGCATAGGATACGAGCTGAAGCGCATGTACGAGACCGTGCGCAGCAAGACGGGCATCCCCCTCAAGGAGATACGCGTGGGCGGGGGCGGCTCAAAGAGCGATGTGGCTGTGCAGATAGCCGCCGACCTTTTCAACCTGCCGGTATCACGCATGGCTACGTCGGAGATAAGCGCGCTGGGCGCGGCCATCGACGCGGCGGTGGGCACGGGCATGTTCGGCTCGTTCAAGGAGGCGGTGGCCTCAATGGTTAAGAAGGGGAAAACCTTCCAGCCCGACCCGGCCAGCCACCGCATTTACCAGGCCCTGTATAAGGAGGTGTACCTCAAGACCTACAAATCGCTGCAACCCCGCTACCGCAAGATAGCCAAGATCACCGGCTACCCGGTTATTCACAAGTAGGTCCGCAGGGTTTAAGCGCTGGCCTTGATGATCTCGGTCAACTTGCGGCTGCCCTCGTAAAGCGTGCGCTTGCGCGTGGCCGGATCGACGCTGTACAGTCCGAACTTGGAGTCGAAGCCGTGGGCCCACTCGAAGTTGTCCAGCAGGCTCCAGTAGAAATAGCCTTTGACGTTCATGCCGTCGGCGATGGCCTTGTTTATCACCAGCAGGTGGTCCTCGATATATTTTGCCCTCCTGGTATCAGCCGCGTCGGCGATGCCGCTCTCGGTGATATAAACCGGCTTGGACGTGTAGGTGCCTATTAATTTGAGTGAGCGGTACAGGCCCTCGGGGTAGATGGCCCAGCCCATGTCGGTCAGCTTCTCGGGCGGCACCTTCGTAATCTCGACAAACTGCTCCTTGCCGAAGGGCTTGAAGACGCGGAAGTGGTTGGTGTAGTAATTGAGGCCGATGAAGTCGAAAGCGTCCTTCTGCCCGCCCCGGTATTTCTCGCTGACCATGCCAGGAAGGTTGAAATCGTAGCGCCCGTTTACCAGATATTCGAAGTGAGAGTTGTTCATTAAGTTGTTGAGCATGCGCGCGATCAGGATATCCACCAGGCTCCACTGGTTGGGCGGGTCGCACAGCGCCACATGCACCACCAGGCCCACCTGGGCGTCGGGCCTGATCTTCTTGACGGCGTTGTAGGCTGCCGTGTGAGCCAGCAGCATGTTGCGCAAGACCCTGGCCAGTTTCACGGCATCATTGAGGGCGGGAGGGAACTCGGCGTTAAAATAACCCAGGAAGGAGTAGATGGCCGGCTCATTGATGGTGCACCACAGCCTGACCTTTGGCCCCAGCTTTTTTACGACGCGCTCGACGAAGCGGGTTAAGATGGCGGGAGAATCGTCCTGCAAAAATGCCCCCTTGTCCTCGAACCAGATGGGGTTGCTGAAATGGTGCAGGGTGATCATCGGCTCGATGCCGTTGGCCAGAAGTTCATCCACCACCTTCTCATAGTGGTCGAGTGCGCTCTCATCGAATTCCCCCTGCTTCGGCTCGATCTTGCTCCATTC
>JAPLHM010000208.1 GCA_026389635.1 Chloroflexota bacterium
AAATATCTTGCAAACACACCTGAACCCCAGGGCGAGAATACGGTGATTATTACAAACGGCGGCGGTATCGGGGTATTAACAGCGGACGCCTGTGAGAAATATGGCATTAACCTCTATGATAACCTGCCGGATTTGAAAAAGACCTTCGCCGGTGTCGTACCAGAATTTGGCTCTGCCAAGAACCCGGTGGACATAACGGGACAGGCCACGGCTGATAACTATTTCACCGCCATCAATGCCGCCCTGGGCAATGAAAATATAAATTCCGTGATCTGCCTGGGATGCGAATCAGGGGTTTTCGAGCCGGACAAATTTGCCCTTCAGGCAGAGCAATTATTCCTGGCGGGTCAGGCCAATAAACCGCTGGTATTCTCATTTGTCGGTGGGGCAGAGGTAGAGAACACTATTGAACGGCTCAAAATGCTGGGCGTTCCAATTTTTAACGACGTACTGCAGGCCGCGTCCTGCCTGGGAGCAATTTACTGTAACCACCGCCAGAAGAAAGAGCTTTTGCCGGGCGAGGAACAAATTGAAATCGATGATGCGGCAATACGGGGCGTGCTCGACGCAGCAAGAAAGGATGACCGGCGTTTCCTCTACTCGTACGAGGCCCGGTCGATAATGCAGGCTATTGGAATAGCCACTCCCGCCAGTAATATCGCCTATACACTGGAAGAGGCGGTCAAATTTGCGGAAAGTATGGGATACCCGGTGGTGATGAAAATTGTGTCCAGGGATATTGTGCACAAAAGCGATGCGGGAGGGGTTGCCCTGGATATAGATGACAGGAAAGAAGTGGCCGATGCCTATGAGGCAATACTTGCAAACTGCCGGCAATTTAATCCTGATGCCCGGATTGAAGGTATCGAAGTGTCGGAGCAGGTGAAGCACGGCGTAGAAACAATCGTCGGCGCACGCAGGGACCTTTCCTTCGGCCCTATCGTTATGTTCGGACTGGGTGGCATATATGTGGAAGTGATGAAAGATATCGCATTCCGCGCCTACCCGCTCAGCAGGAGCGAGGCCAACAGGATGATCAGCGAGATTAAGACTTACCCTTTGCTGCTGGGTGTAAGGGGTGAAAAACGCAGGGATATCGACGCCCTGGCAGACGCGGTACTCAGAGTAGGCACAGTCCTGAAGAGATTCAGGGATATCTCGGATATTGAAATAAACCCGCTGGTCGCTTATGAATATGGCGACGGGGTCAGGGCCGTGGATGTGAGGATATTGCTTTCCAGTAAGGAGGTAAGCGTATGAAAAGCTTAATAGTAGGATCTATGGATGGCAACGCCGGCAAGACCAGCCTGATAATTGGACTGGCCAGGGCAACCGGAAAGTCATTCGGATATATAAAGCCCCTGGGCGACCGCCTGGTTTACCGCAAAAAAAGGGTGTGGGACTATGACGCGGCGCTGCTGACCAATATATTCGGAATGACCCAGAACCCGGAGGATATCACAGTTGGCTTCGAACACTTGAAAATGAGGTTCAAATATGACGAGGAGGGGGCTAAAAACCGCGTGCTGGCCATGGCAAGGGATGTAAGCGAAGGCAAAGACATGCTGTTTGTGGAGGGTGGCAAAGACATAGAGTACGGGATATCCTTCTACCTGAACGTGTTATCCCTGGCAGGATACCTTGGGGGAAAGCTGGTGATAATTGTAGGTGGTGATGAAAACTATATAGTGGATAACGTGATTTTTATAAAAAAGTATTTGCAGTTCACGGGCATGGATTTCAGGGGCGTGATCATCAATAAGGTCCGCAACGTTGAAGATTTCAAAACTGTATTCGTTCCAATGATGAAGAAAGCTGATATCAATATACTCGGGATAATACCCTACCAGGAGGAGTTGACCCTATTTTCGATGGAATACCTGTCGCAATACCTGCTGGCACGGGTGGTGGCCGGCGAAGATGGACTGAACCGGAGGATCAGCAATATATTTGTGGGCGCGGCTTCTGTGGATTCTGCCTATTCCGATGTCAGGTTTCACAGGGAGAACAAGCTGGTGGTAACGAGCGGTGACCGATCCGATATGCTGCTGGCGTCGTTCGAAGATAAATGTACGGCTGCCGTCATTATTACCAACAACATTCTCCCGCCCCAGAATATTTTAGCCAAAGCGGATGAGAAGAATATTCCCGTATTACTGGTGCCTATAGGAGTATATGAAACAGCCAAACAGATTGAATCCCTGACGCCCTTGATTACCGCCAAAAACACGGCGGAAATTGAAATCATGGGAAAATTGGTCAAGGAGAATGTAAACATAGACGAGCTGCTCAACGATTGAGAACCCCAAAAAAGTTGCAAAATATATTTGCGCGAGCGTATTCGGGCTGTTATAATCATCTGGCACTTGCGGTACGCCGTATTAACCTGAATATGCCATCGACCTCCCGCAATCAAATGCGTGAGGTTTTTATTTGGACAGAAGGGAGTTATACACATGTCTAAGGAAGATAAATCCTCAAAACTGGAAACAATGCGGCATTCGGCCAGCCATATCATGGCTGAGGCTGTCCGGTCGCTGTTCCCTGAAGCTAAGTTCGGCATAGGCCCGGCCATCGAGGACGGGTTTTACTATGATTTCGACCTTGCCCGGCCGCTCGGCATGGACGACCTGCCTGCCATAGAGGCCGGGATGAGGGAGATAATCGCCGCCAACCTGCCGTTTACGTCCGAAGAAATCGGCTTAAAGGAGGCCACTGAACTTTTTGCCGGCCAACCCTATAAAATCGAACTGATAAATGACCTCGGCGAGGGAAAGGTTACCGTCTACAGGCAGGGCAATTTCACCGATCTCTGCCGCGGTCCTCACGTCAAAACGACGGGCGAGGTCAAGGCTTTCAAGCTGGTCAGCGTGGCGGGCGCCTACTGGCGGGGGGATGAGAAGCGCCCCATGCTTCAGAGGATATACGGCGTCGCTTTCACGAGGAGCGTTGACCTGGAGGAATACCTCACAAGGATGGCCGAAGCTGCCAAGCGCGACCACCGCAAGCTGGGCAAGGAGCTCGACCTTTTCAGCCTGCACGAGGAAGCCGGACCCGGTCTGGTTTACTGGCATCCCAAGGGC
>JAPLHM010000056.1 GCA_026389635.1 Chloroflexota bacterium
CCGCTGATAATCACGGCTGTCATATTTTATATTTGCTCCCCTTCGGTGAAGCATCATTATACCCAATTTAGCATGATCGGGACAAAATACGGGTTTTCATACTTCGCGCATTTCTGCCATAATGCTTTACGTCTCTACACCTGGCCGGTTTTACACAGGAGTTAACGCTGATATGAAATCCGAAATGCCGGAAATAGGCAAGATCTCGCCCCAGGTTTTCCAGGACCTGATCTATCCCCGCCTGGGCAGCAAGAGCGGCAGTGTGATCGTGGGACCGCAGCATGGCGTGGACGTAGGCATAGCGGAAATAGGCGGCAAGGCGGTTTCATTCACGTGTGATCCGGTGTTCATCGTGCCGCAGTACGGTTGGGAGAGGGCGGCCTGGTTTGCCATACATATCATCGCCTCGGATTCCGTAACCTGCGGGCTCAAGCCGAAATTCCTCTCGATCGACCTCAACCTGCCCATGGACATGACCCGTGGACAGCTCGAGACTATATGGACCGTGATCCACCAGCAATGCGAGCAGATGGGGATAAGCGTCATCACGGGGCATACAGCCCGCTACGAGAACTGCCACTATCCCATGGTTGGGGGGGCCACGCTGGTCGGCATCGGTGAGTTGGACGAATATGTCTCGCCGCGCTTTGCCCGCGCCGGGGACCAGATCATTATCACCAAGGGTCCGGCCATCGAGGCCTGCGGCATCTTCGCGGCCATGTTTCCCGCGCTGCTGCAGGAAAAATTCGGGGAGGCCTTTGCGCTAAAGGCGGACGGAATTTTTGATAAGATGTCGGTGGTGGAGGACGCCCTGACGGCGGTCGGAGTCGGCGTCAGAGATAAAGGCGTGACGGCCATGCATGACGCTACCGAGTGCGGTATCTGGGGTGCATTATATGAAGTGGCGCAGGCAGCCGGCCTGGGGGTAAGGGTGGAGAAGGATAAAATTGTGGTGGAGCAGTGCGTGCCGGAGATTTGCCGGCTGTTTAATATCGACCCCTATGCCGCCATCAGTGAAGGCACGTTGATCATAGCCTGCCGACCGCACAAAGCGGACGAGGTCGTTGACGTGCTTGCGCAGAAGGGCATCTCTTCATCGATCGCCGGAGAGCTGACAGATGCCGCGAAGGGCATGGTGCTGGTCGAGGGCGGGAAGGAAAAGGAACTATTGCATCCCATCGTCGACCCGTTCTGGCGGGCTTTTTACGACGCGTCCGAAAGTATCTCCCTCACCATCCCGGCCGCTTCCGCAACAGACCCGGCCACCTCCGCCGACAACTCCTGAGAGAACTCGTAAACGGGGGGAATCTCCAATGCCACGATATCAATTTTCTCCGGTATCTTGAGCTTCATGGTAGCACCGATTTTAAGCGCGGTGGGAAGGTCTGTGTCGTGGGGGGAGATGGTGTGCTTGCTGGGCCGGAAGTTTTCCAGTCCCAGGCGGTAAACACTCCCGGGCTTCCCGCCCACGGTCATGATGGCATCTACAATGATCACCCGGTCGTAGTCCACCACGTGGTCGAGCAGGGCAAATCCCGAGGCGTCCACGCACTCGAATGTGATGTCCCCGGGGGGAGGATCAGCCTGCAGGGCTTCTACGACGTGAAAGCCCACACCGTCATCGCCGAGGATGGGATTGCCGATGCCCAGCACCAGGATTTTCATCCGGCTGCTTTGTGCGCCGGCTCTTTGACCGCGGCGGCCGGCGCCTT
>JAPLHM010000051.1 GCA_026389635.1 Chloroflexota bacterium
CATCTCCATGGCACGGGTTATCTTGGCCGTGCTCTGGACACTGCGGATCCGCCGTCTAAGTATTTTTGGACTTACCATCTAATCGCCTCAATAAGCAGAGCTCTGCTTAAATTCTGCTATGGCCTTTTTGAGTTCTGCCTCAGTTTCAGGTTTTAATACCTTGTCTGTCGCAATTTTGATGCCGACTTCAGGATGATTGTTGACCATGAATTTATAGAATGCGTTTTCGAAGGCGGAAACCTTATCAACCGGGACATCGTCGATAAATCCGTTGGTGACCGCAAACAGTATCATGACCTCGTTTTCCAGCGAGAGCGGGGCGTACTGCGGCTGTTTGAGTATCTCAACCATGCGCTTGCCGCGTTCCAGCTGTGCCAGGGTGGCTTTATCCAGGTCCGAAGCGCCGAATTGGGCGAAAGTAGCCAGCTCCGCATATTGCGCCATGTCGAGCCTCAGCTTGCCGGCCACCTGCCTCATGGCCTTGGTCTGTGCATTTCCGCCCACGCGGGACACGGAGAGGCCGACGTTTAGCGCAGGGCGGATACCGGCGTTGAACATGTCGGTCTCAAGCAGTATCTGTCCGTCGGTGATGGAGATGACATTGGTCGGGATGTATGCCGACATGTCACCCGCCTGGATCTCGATGACCGGCAGCGCTGTGAGCGAGCCTCCGCCCAGTTCTTCGGAGAGCTTGGCGGCCCGTTCAAGCAGCCTGCTGTGAAGGTAGAAAACGTCGCCGGGATAAGCTTCGCGGCCGGGCGGCCGGCGCAGGATGAGCGAAACCTGGCGGTAGGCCCAGGCATGCTTGGAAAGGTCGTCGTATATAATGAGGGCGTCCTTGCCCTGCTCCATGAACTCTTCACCGATAGCGCAGCCCGCGTAGGCCGACAGGTATTGCATTGACGCAGGGTCCGACGCCGTGGCAACCACTACAACTGTGTGTTCCATGGCGCCGTATTTTCTGAGGGTCTCAACGACGTTGGCAACCTTGGCCGTTTTCTGGCCGATTGCCACGTAAATACATATAAGGTCTTTACCTTTTTGAGCAATTATGGCATCGATGGCAACTGCGGATTTGCCGATTGAGCGGTCGCCGATTATCAGCTCACGCTGCCCTCGGCCGATGGGTACCAGGGCGTCGACACACTTTATGCCGGTGTGTACTGAAATAGTCACCGGCTGCCTGTCAACGACGTTGGGGGCGATACGTTCGACAGGACGGGACTTGGTGGTCTTGATGGGGCCAAGGCCATCGAGGGGCTGACCGAGGGTGTTGACCACGCGGCCGATGAGCTCATTGCCCACCGGTACCTCAACCACGCGGCCGGTGCAGTGAACCTCGTCTCCTTCCTTAATATGGCTGAATTCACCAAGGATCACGGCGGCCACGTTGTCTTCCTCCAGGTTAAGAGCCAACCCCATGATACCGTTGGGGAATGCCAGCAGCTCGTTGTTTCTGGCTTCGCGAAGACCCTGTATACGGGCAACACCGTCGCCGACCTGCACCACGGTTCCAACGTCTACCATGGTGGCAGTAGCACCGAAGTGCTCGATTTGCTCCTTGATCACCGATACTATATCTTTGTCCTGGGATTTCAATCTGCTCACCCCCTTAAAGGTTGTTTATTTCGTAGCTTCAACAAGGTCTTTCCTCAACAGGTCCAGCCTGTTGCGGATACTGCCGTCAATCAGCGTATCCTCGATGCGGGCAACCATGCCGCCAAGTATGGAAGGATTGACCTTGAGCTTAACGGTAACTTTCTTCCCGGTTATCTTTTCAAGTTGGCCGGTTATCTTTTGCCTGGCGGTTTCATCCACCGGGACAGCGGTCGTGACCACTGCGTGTTTAATGCCGTGCTGCTCATCGAGCAGACTATCATATTCATCCGCTATCTGTTCCACGTTCTTTATCCTGCCCTTTAGAATGAGCAGGTAGCACAGGTTAAGAACAAGCTCATTTGACGTATTAAGTTTCTGCTTGATCAGGTCCGCCTTGAGGTTGAATGGAACCTTGGGATGATCTATCAGTTCCACGGTCTCCCTGTCCTTCATCAGGTCAGCGAGCTTGCGGAGCTCCTTTTTCCATTCATCCAGGTTGTTCTTCGCCAGTGCGATCTGGAAAATCGCTTGAGCGTAGCGCCTGGCAGAAATCGTCGAAATCATTTATTCATCCTGCCTAATTCTGTTTAAACGTTTTGGTCTGTTCCAGGACCTCGTCGATAAGTCTGCGGTGTTTCTGCGCGTCAAGGGACTCCTGTATAACCTTTTCAGCAGCAAGGATGGTGAGGTTGGAGAACTCGGATCTCAAATCCGCGATAGATTTATCGCGTTCGAGTTTAATTTCATCCTTAGCCTTTTTCACGATTACGTCTGCTTCCTTGCGCGCACCGTCTTTGGCCTCTTCCTTGAGCTTTTCGGCTATCAGGGAGGCCTGGGCAATTATTACCTGCCCTTCTTTACGTGCAGCTTCAACTGCCGCCTTGATCTGTTCTTCGCTGCGGCTCGTCTGCTCCTTTATCTTCTCCGCCTGTTCAAGGCTCTCCTTTATCTTGGCGGCCCGCTCGTCCAGCATTTTGAGCACCGGCTTGTAAAGGACCGCCGTGAGCAGCCCAAAGAGGACAAGGAAATTGATCAGAAACGCAACCAGTAGTTGCCAATTTATTCCGATACTTTCCATATTTACCTCAAAGTTCCAATCCTGTATTTTCTCAAAGCAGTGCCGGCTGTTATCGCCGGCGCCGGGAAGGTCACCAATCGATGTGGGCCTTCCTTACCATCAACAGGTATTAGACTACCATGGCAAGCAGGATAGCGACGATCAGAGCATAGATGCCGACCGCCTCCGTCAGAGCGCCGATCAGGATCATGTTGGTCAGAAGCACGCCCCTGGCTTCGGGATTGCGGCCCAGCGCCTGCATGGCTCCTAAACCGATCAGTCCAAGGCCAATGCCCGGCCCCAGCATTCCCAGACCTGCAGCAAGTCCAGCACCCAGCATTTTCATAGTTTCAGCGTCCATTTCGATCCCTCCTTTTACTTGAGTACAAAATTAATTGTGTTCAGCACCCTCTTCATGGTGCGAGGTTACTGCCATTACACCGAATACAAGTGTCAAACCGGCGAAAATCATAGCCTGCAGGAAACCTACAAGGGTCTCGAGTCCGTAAAAGGGTACAGGCGCTATGAAGGCTACCAGAAATGTCATGACGCCAAGCAGTATCTCCCCGGCTGTCATGTTGCCAAATAGACGGAAGGTAAAACTGACGATCCTGATGAAGTGGCTCAACACTTCCAGTAGACCGACATAGATATTAATAAAGCCGAATGCAAACCCGCTGAGGAAAGATTTCCAGTTGCCCTTGAATAGATCAACGAACGCCTTGCCCAGGGAACTGAACTGGAAGAACGAATCCATGTACTTGAGCGGGCCGATCCTGGAAAAACCCAGGTATTCAATGAACAGGAAAGATACAAGCGCGATAGAAAGCGTGAGGTTGATATCCGTGTTGGCAGCCCGCAGGAAAGGCACAATAATTGTGTAGGTATGCCCACCCTCCGTAATATGTTCAACCGGGCCCCAGGTGCCCCAGAGGGGAATCAGTGCCAGCAGGGCGTTGGTTACCACGTATAAAAATATGGTGGTGACGATTGGGAAAAAGGTACGGACGTTCTTGGGGCCGGCAACGCCCTCGATGGCATTATGGATGCCGTCGACAACCACCTCGGCAAAGCTTTGCAGCCTGCCCGGGATCATCTTCATTTTCCTGGTGGCAAAGAAGAATAAGACGAAGAGCAATATTATGGTAATGCAAGACGAAATCAGCGTGTTGGTGACCGCGAACTCACCCACGTGGAAAATCGGTTCCGATGGAAGCACAACGTGGAGCTTGTTGATCTGCAGTTCCTTGGGCACGTCAATATTAAATAGCCTGCTTCCAAGGGGACCCATCACAAATGAGGTCAGGAAGAGAGCCAGCAAGACTATGCCAAGGATAACCACTAACCGGCTGGAGCAACCAAGTTTACTCACTGTCCTGCTCCTTTATCGAGTTCTTTTTTAGCATCCATTTTCTTTTGCTCGTCTATAAACTGTCGCAGCATGCGGTAAAGTCCATATCCGGCCGCCGACGTTCCAATTACTAACCCAATTAACGTACATAGTGGCCGGCTGTTCAATCTCTCTGGAGCATCCAACCACTGGCCGAGGGCCGTTGGCAGTATCAGGCTTAACGATACATACCAACCGACATTAAAGAGAAACCAAAATCCTCTGAGAAGCTGCCTTTTGTCTGGTTTCAGTTCGCTGTCTTTTTTAATCACAGGCATTATATCAAGCCTATATTTTAAACGTCAACGGAAAATTCATTGATTTTTGGCAACATGGCGTACGCCTTAGTAACTACGCATTTTAAGAAGTGGCAGTGATTACTATTGTAAATATTGGCGGGGTTTAGCTTATTGCAGGCGCTCAATAATCAGGACTTCCTTTTGCCGAAATCCTCCAGATCAAGCGTGTTAATAAAATCGTAAATCGCCGGGTATTTCATTAATTCCTGCTCGTTAACCCTCTCAGGATGCACGGTGCCATCCCCGGCCTGCCTGGGCTGAGCCGTGATCTTACCGGATTCGCCATCCAGGATTATACCGGCTTTATCAAGTACGGATTCTTCCGCGTAAATAGGCGCCGTGACCCTCACAGCCAGCGCTATGGCATCGCTTGGACGCGAATCGAGCTTCATCTTGGTCAGCAGCCAACGTTTATTATGCTCGTCGTAAAACACTTCAAATACCCAGCCCTCACCGCCATCAATCTCCATAAAGTGTTTTTTTCCGTCCTGCCACCTGTTCACAATAGTGGATTTAAATTCATGCCCCTGCCATATCAAAGATAATCTGGCGTCCTTGTCAAGGTCCTGTACAGGAATGCGGCCTGAATGCGCCTCAAGCTCAACAACCGGAGGACCATCGCTGAATTCAAACACAATCTGTGCATAAAAAGTATCGGAGCGCAGGTCATTAACCACGATCCTTGAGATGCTGGTACCGGACAGCGATTTGAGGGCAAAGAACGTGTTTTTTAACAGGTCATGTGTCATGGGGCGCGAAACATCCACGTTCTGCAATTTCATGGATATGGCATCGGCTTCTGCCGGGCCTATCCAGATCGGCAGGTAGCGGTCTGTCTGCCTTTCCTTGAGTATGACCACGTGCTGGTAATTCATCAGGCTGACACGTATACTGTCGATTTGCATTTCTTTCATCAGAAACCTCCTGGGCACAGTTGCCCAGTTGGAATTGATTGTAACGCAAGACCCCCGTGGTGTCAATTGTAAATAGAACGCAAACGATATACAAAACAGTATGCAATTTTGTTCGGATACAGGTAGGGGATTAGCCGGGTTGCTTTCTTTGTCATCTATTGAAGTATTTATTAAAATAGTGAGGATTGTAATAGGGACGGGTACGACTTGAAAGCACTTCTTCAGAGGGTAACCAGCGCAATGGTAACGGTTGACGGTAACATAGCCGGGCAGACGGGGCAGGGTTTTCTCATATTGCTCGGAGTGGCCGGGGACGATAGCCAGAAGGACGCCGATTACCTGGCTGAAAAAGTGGTCAACCTCAGAGTTTTCAGCGATGACAATAGTAAATTTAATTTGTCCGCACTGCAGATACGGGCCGAGTTGCTGGTGATCAGCCAGTTTACTCTCATGGCCGATGCCAGGAAAGGGCGGCGTCCCAGTTTCACCCTGGCCGCACCGCCGGAGAAGGCGGAAACGCTGTACAACTGTTTTATCAGGCGTGTCTCGGAAACCGGCTTGAAAGTGCAAACTGGCATATTCGGGGCACATATGCTGGTCAGCATTGTCAACGACGGACCGGTCACCATTATGCTGGACAGCAAAGATAAGCCGGGCTGACCGCGACCAGTTCTAATTGCAACCACTTGCAATTGCAATCAATTTCTGCAATAATTGCCGCCGATGAGTTGTATTGAATCATTGCAGAAAAAAGGGTACCGGCTCACGCCCCAGCGTGTTATGGTTGTGGATGCCCTGCACAGCGTTGAAAGCCATATCAGCGCCGAAGAGATATTTGCCAAGCTCAAGGAGAAATATCCATATGCCAATATATCCACGGTCTACCGTACCTTAGATCTTTTGAAGGAACTGGGGCTTGCCGCGGAAATAGAGGTTGGCGATGGAATTTCACGTTACCACGCCAGGGAACACAGCAAGCACCATCATCTCATCTGCAACAAGTGTGGAAAAGCAATGGAGTTACCAGAGGCTGACCTCCAGCCTCTGGCAGTATCCCTGCTGACGGATCATAAATTTAAAGCTGACGTGAGACACCTGGCGATTTTCGGGCTGTGCTCGAAATGCCAGTTGTGAAGCTATTACCTGGTAAATAACCAAATAGCAGAGATGGGAGGTCAACATGCACATACCGGACGGTTTTCTGAGTGCGCCTGTGGCCGTGGCAACGGGAGTGGTTGCGGTTGCAGCAATTGCCGTGGCCGTAAAGGTGACGAATAAAAAAATGGGGGAGAAACAGGTGCCCATGATGGGCGTCCTGGCAGCTTTTATATTCGCCGCACAGATGTTGAATTTCCCGGTAGCAGGCGGGACGTCCGGGCACTTTGTAGGGGCAGCGCTGGCAGCGATATTGTTGGGGCCATGGGCCACAGTGCTCATATTGAGCAGTGTGCTGGTTGTACAGTGTCTGATATTTCAGGATGGCGGGTTGCTGGCATTGGGCGCCAATATCACAAATATGGGAGTGATTGCCTCTTTCAGCGGCTACTATATATATAAAGGTATAGACGCTCCGTTTAAGCACGGCAAAGCCGGTACTCTTGTTGGCGCCGGTATTGGGGCATGGTTCTCCGTTGTATTGGCGTCATTGGCGTGTGCTGCCGAGCTGTCAATTTCGGGCACGTCGCCCTGGGCAATATCTATCGCGGCTATGGGGGGCGTGCATATGCTGATAGGTGTTGGCGAAGGGATGATTACAGTAGCTGTCCTCAGCCTGATCATGGCCACCAGGGCGGATCTACTGAAACTTCAAGTTGCTTAAGGAGGATTGATATAATATGAAATCCAAATGGTGGCTTATCGGCCTGGCTGTCGCATTGCTGTTGGCTGTTATATCTCCTATAGCCTCTAAATTCCCCGATGGGCTGGACAGGTTTGCCGAGGATCATGAATTTGTCGATAAAGCAGTTGAGCCTGCTTTCAGCGTGATACCGGATTATTCTTTCCCGGGCATTGCCAACGATGCAATTGCCACAATAATCGCAGGTTTGCTGGGTACTCTATTGCTGTTCGGCTTCGTATTCGGCCTGGCGACGAT
>JAPLHM010000195.1 GCA_026389635.1 Chloroflexota bacterium
AGCACGCCTGCCGTGATAGCCAGGGCAATCAGCAGTATGAAGATGATGGTTATGTATGACATGTCAGCCCGGTCAGCTCAGGTCCTTGAGGCTCAGCCAGTTCCTCTTCATGGCCTCGACCACCGCCTCCGTCCGCGAACCAACCCCCAGTTTGCTGAAAATGGTCCTCAGGTGGCTCTCTATGGTGCTCACGCTCAGGTGAAGTTCATGGGCTATGGCATTGTTGCTTAGGCCGCCGGCCGCTAATTTGAGCACGCTTATCTCCCGCTCGCTGAGCAGGTCCGGTGAGGGCTCTTCCGGGGCATCACCCTTGCCCGCGCGGAATTTCTGCAGCACCTTCTTGGCAATATTGGGGTGAAGCACTGACTCACCTCTATGCACTGCTTTTATGGCATCCACCAGGTCGGACACTCCGACATCCTTCAGCAGGTAGCCGGCGGCGCCGGCTGACAGCACAGAGAAAATGTACTGCTCATCGTCATAGGCGGTGAGTACCAGTATGGCTACGGCAGGGTGAAACGCCTTGATTTGCCTGGTCGCCTCGATCCCGTTCAGCCTGGGCATGGCCACGTCCATGAGGATTACATCCGGCCTCAGCTCCCTGGCCAGCCTGACTGCCTCTTCGCCGTTGCTCGCCTCACCGACAACATTGAACTCGGGTTCACGCGTCAACGATTCGCGGATGCTCTCCCGCACAACAGCATGGTCCTCGGCCAGTAGTATCTTTATCGAATCCAACTCAACCTTATCCCGTTAAAATTTGCAGTAAGTATACAACTGCGCTTAAGCGCAAGTAAAATATCTCCAGTTCCTCTGGTAAACAGGCTATTGAATATTTCTCCCGTACACAATAGACTTTAGGCATATTTTGATAAATATCTTATTAACGCTCAGGATCGCTGTCCGCTTCCTGCGCTCCAATCCGTGGCAGACTGCGCTGATAACCTGCGGAATGGCAGTGGCAGTATCGATCCAGGTCTTCGTCGGGCTGCTCATCGGCAGCCTGCAATCCAGCCTGGTGGAGAGCACGGTGCGCAACTCGCCGCAGGTGACCATTTCATCCGGCACCAGGGTAGCGTCAATATTCGACTGGGACAAGATTATAGACACAGTGCAGCGCACCGGCCTTATCACAGCCGCTTCGCCGGTAACCGCCGGCAGCGCCACAACCGTTAAGGATGCAAAGACCATCCCCCTTTTGTTGAAGGGAGTCCACGTGGAAGAAGCCGACCGCATATACGGACTGAGGGAGGCTGTTTACGCGGGTGACCTTTACGTAGGCAGCCGTGACGCCCTGATCGGCCGCGAGTTGGCCGCCGAATTGAAGGCGGGGGTCGGAGACAGGCTGACCGTGGTGCTTCCGAATGGAAACGAAACCATCTTCAACATCACCGGCCTTTACGACCTGGGCACGGCCTCGGTAAACAAGACATGGGTCATTGCCAACATGCGCACTGTGCAGCAGTTGCTCGGCCTGCCCGGGCGTATAACCTCTATCGAGATATCGGTGCCCAATGTGTTCTCCGCTGACAGCGTGGCAGCGCATCTGGAAACGGAACTGAACAACAGCGACCTCAAGATAGACAACTGGAAGGACCAGAACAAGGAACTGATGGGTGCACTGCGCAGCCAGGGCGTCTCCAGCACCATCATACAGGTGGTCATAATCTTCTCCGTCATCATCGCAATTTCCAGTGTCCTGGCCATCACGGTCCTGCAGAAGTCACGCCAGATAGGCATACTCAAGGCCATGGGCATTAAAGACCTGTCTGCCTCAATGATCTTTATTTTCGAGGGACTGCTGGTTGGCCTGGCCGGCTCCCTGCTGGGGGTGGGCCTGGGGCTGGGGTTGCTTTACGGGTTCGACTCTTTCTCCTCCGGCCCGGGCGCCGGCAACACCATCAAAATAACTATCGATTACGGATTCGTTCTTCTCTCCTGGGCCATAGCGGTAGCCGCGTCCACGCTGGCCGGGCTCCTGGCCGCCAGGCGCTCACTGAAGCTGAACCCCATTGATGTCATCAGGGAAGGCTGAATGACAAACATTGTTGAGCTGAAAAAAGTGGATAAGGTGTACCGCGGGGCTGTCGATACTCACGTGCTCTTCAGCATCGACCTATCATTCGAGCAGGGCTCCTTCAACTCCATCGTAGGCGAATCAGGCAGCGGCAAGTCCACGCTGCTCAATATTATGGGCACCCTCGACAGGCCCACGGCAGGGGAACTGTGGCTGGAGGGCCGCTCCACCTCATCTCTCAACGCCGACAGTATGGCGGAACTGCGCAACCGCTCTATAGGCTTTGTTTTCCAGTTCCATTACCTGCTGCCTGAATTCAGCGCCCTGGAAAATGTGTTGATGCCCTACCTCATTGGCAACCGGAAGGCTGGCGCCGGCGTAAAGAAGAGGGCGGAAGAGCTTCTCGACCTGATGGGCATCGCCAGGGTAAAAAACAACATGGCCAACAAAATGTCAGGCGGCCAGCAGCAGCGCACTGCTATCGCCCGCGCCCTGATGAACAACCCAAAAATTTTCCTGGCGGATGAGCCGACCGGCAACCTTGATTCGGAGAATACGGCGGTGATATACAGGATATTGCGGGACGTGAACCGGCAGTTCGGGACCACATTCATTATCATCACGCATGACCGCCGCATCGCCGAGCAGACGGACAGGATAGTGAAGATCAAGGATGGGCGGATCGCTACGGATTTATTGAGATAATTAAGCGCCGGTTAATCGCGTATACACACCGGCAAATGGCAAATACATGCGGTCTGTTGCCCTCGATCAACCAATCATCAGTGCGTGCCCTCATCAGGGCCTAAGGAGTGTCAGCACCTGCTGGAAGGGAGCTACAGAGATGCTCAGATCCCCGCTGTAGGGGAAATCCATTAGCAGGATGGTGAAAAGGATGAGCACTATCAGTACCGCCAGCATGGTAGTCATGGTAAGCTGCGCAAAAAGGTTCTGAGACCCGAAGAAGAGGGTGAAAACCACCGTGATAATACCGCCTAAGAGAAGCACGAACCATAGCGAAGGGTGCAGGCCCGACCCGGCATCCTGAATACGCTGCCTCCTCATCTCTACGGCATTGTTCATCTTTTCTAACATTTCGCTGAAAAATATCTTCTCCCCTTCGGTTTTAGGATCAAATTTTGCTGTTATTTCCCAGACCTTGTCGGCCGCCGCCTGAGACTCCGCACTCCTCAGACCTTTTTGCATCTGAGGCCACTCATATTTGATCAGTGCATCAATGTAAGTGGCGTTGGCATCAATGAACTGGCTTCTGAAGGGTTCGGACAATCCACCGGCATCGCGGTACATTTCGGCAAAATAGTTGGCTTCCGCCACTGTATTGTTCTGCGCCTTGTCGAAGTCCTGCCAGACAATCACCAGCACAAAGGCTAACATAACCGCATAGATTACCCCGATGGTGCTGAAAATAGGGCCGGCGATATCATGGTGTTCTTTAAATTTCCTGATGTCCACCAGGTGGCGCACCAGCAACACACCTCCCACGGCTGTACCCACGGCTATGGCCAGCATCACAGCAGCGATCACCCAGGTCGGGATATTCAGCAGTATCCATTGCGGTAATGGCATATTCACCTCGCTTCCGTATTCAGCCTCTATTAGACTACTGCTGACACAGTTCGTCAAACTGTGCAGATTTGCAAGTCCGGGCCGGTACTCATATTATCCTCCAATCCGAGCACCAGTTGCCACAGGCCGTGAAATTGCAGCGTTACCGACGCCATCAACTTTCGTCTCTAATAAGCCTGCTTATACACTTCCAGTACCTCATTCGGATCGCTGACCGGACGTCCGTTAAATATGACCGCTGTATCGGCGATGGCATGGAAGGCGCAGATTGGCAGGTTCTCCTCAGGCACGCCGACGTCGCGCAGCCTCAGCGGGTGTCCCGCCTTTTTCATCAGGGCTTCTATCGCGTCAGCGGCCGCCAGAGCCGCATCGCGCTCTGACATCCCGGTTGTGTTTACGCCCATGGCCTGTGCGACCTGGGCCAGCTTGTCAGCGCAATGGTCAACGTTATAGCGCATCACCTTGGGCAGAAGGATGCCGCAGGCCGCACCATGATGGACATGGTGAAGTGCACCGATAGTATGCGCCATACCGTGCGCCAGTCCGACCTGTGGAATGGTAAAGGCCCAGCCGGCCATGGTGGCCGCCACTTGCAGATTGATCCTGGCCTTTTCATTCTTCCCATCTTTCACGGCAAGGGGAAGGTTTTCATTGATCAGCCTGATGGCCTGCAGCGCCATGCCGTCGCAGATCAGGTTAGACATGATACTGGTCATGGCCTCAATTGCATGCGTCATGGCATCCATTGCCGTAGTTACCGTCAATAATTTAGGCAGCCCCAGGGTGAAACGCGGGTCAAGGATAGCCACATTCGGTATGATCTTGGGGTCCACGATGAACAACTTGCGGCCGGCGCCGTGGCTGGTAAGGACGGCAATATTGGTCACTTCGCTGCCTGTACCCGAGGTTGTCGGGATGGCGATGTGAGGTGTTTGCGGCTCGGTCAGCACCATGAAGTTAAGGTAATCGTTGGCTTTGCCGCCGTTCTTGAGGGTAACGCAGACACCTTTGGCAGTATCTATGACGCTGCCGCCGCCCACGCTCACGATGCAGTCGGCCTTCAACTCCCTTGCCGCCTCAGTGGCGGCATCCACTGCTTCAAGGTCAGGGTCCGCCGGGATTTTGTCGAATACGCCGATACAGAAATCCGCCAGAGCATTTTTAACTAAATCGGCGAGCCCGGCCGCTTTCACACCCGGATCGGTGAGAATAAGCGCTCGTTTACAGCCCAGGTCCACGATGGCCTTGCTGATTGAAGACAGGGCACCGTGTCCGGCTACGACGTTGGTGGGGCAGCTATATCCAAATCCATCTACTTTCTTATAGTCAGACAGCGACTGGAAAAACATATTCGTTTGGTTATGGGCCATGGAGTTTACATGGATACGCTTCATCTGCGTATATTCATGCAGGCACTCCATGCCGAAATCACGTCCGATGCCGGACTGCTTGTAGCCACCGAACGGGCAGAAGTCCGAGAAAATATGGTAATTGTTGATCCACATCGTGCCGGTGCGGACGCCGGCGGCCGCACGCTCGGCCCGGGCGGTGTTGCTGGAAAATACACCGCCGGCCAGGCCGTAGATGGAATCGTTGGCAATGGCCACGGCTTCCTCGTCACTGTCGTATTTGATGACGCAGACAACCGGACCGAAGATCTCCTCCTGCGCAATGCGCATCTTGTTATTGGCGTTGGCAAAGATGGTTGGAGCGTAGTAGTTGCCCTCGGGCATACCGGGTACCTCAACACGTTTGCCGCCCGTTATCAGCTCTGCCCCTTCTTCCTTGCCAATTTTAACATAGCGCTCGACGGTGGCCAGTTGTTCCTTACTGACCAGGGGGCCCAGGTGGGATGTGGGATCGAGCTGGTATCCGACGCGCAACATTTCTGCGCGTTTCTTCATTTTATCAATGAACTGATCGTACATCTTCGACGGGACCAGTACCCTGGTACCCGATGAACATACCTGCCCCTGATGGAAGAATGTGCCAAAGCAGGCGCCTTCCACGGCCAGGTCCATATCAGCGTCATCGAGGATGATATTGGCCGACTTGCCGCCCAGTTCCAGCGATACCTTTTTCACAGTAGCGGAGGCCATTCTCATGATCTCCCGTCCGATTTCCGTGCTTCCGGTAAAAGCTATTTTGTCCACATCTGGATGGGTGCAGAGCACTTTGCCCAGCTCACCGCCGGGACCCGGGATGACATTTATCACGCCGTCAGGTATGCCCGCAGCTTTGGCAGCTTCAGCTAAAATACAGGCTGTCAACGGGGTAACCGAAGCCGGTTTCAAAACTATTGTATTACCCATGCAGAGGGCCGGGGTGATCTTCCAGATGGCTATGTACATGGGGTAGTTCCAGGGGACTATGCCCACGCATACCCCTATCGGCTCCCTGCGGATATATTCACGGCCGGGCGCAAAGGCATTGCCTGAGACAGGTATCTCCTCTTCCCAGGGGAACTTGGTGGCCGCGGCCAGGCTCAAATTGCGCAATAAGGTGACGCTGATAAGCGGCATGAATTTGGCCAGCGATATTATTTGTCCTGCATCCATTGATTCCGTAGCGGCCAGGCGCAGCCCCTGCCGGGCAACCTGGTCGGCGAAATCCTGGACCTTGGCCATGCGTGCCTTTACAGGCATCCTGCTCCACTCGCCCTTATCAAAAGCCCGGCGCGCCGCTGCAATGGCGGCTACCGCATCTTCCTTGCCCGCCTGCGCTACCGTAGCAATAGGCGCTCCCGAGCCCGGGTCGATCGATTGGAATGTTTTCCCACTTGCCGCATCCACAAATTCACCATTGATAAACAGCTTGTATTGCTCCAACTTGACCCTCCTCTTAAATTCTTAATAAGCACAGGCCTCCGCCCGACCTGTGCCAGACTCTAATTTAACTTGCGGAATTGTCCTTTCGCCCATTTTACGTATGATTGGCCATTTTAGATAGCTCTCCCGCGCATGTCAACAATTGAACCCCTGAGCGTGTAAAGGCCGGCTTGTAACTGCCGCCCCTTATTTGTAGAATGTAAACTGTATTTCCACAACGCACGGCCGGGCGCAACTGCCTGCCGTCAACGAAACCGGAGGTCTGCGCATGCAAGAATTGAAGCAGCTTGTGATAGACGGCAAGGCCGACAGGGCGGCAGCCCTGGCAGCAAAGCTGATGGACGAAGGCAGGTCGGCGGACGTGCTGATGGAGCAAGCACTGATACCCGCCATGGACGTGGTCGGGAAGCTCTTCCAGGATGGTGAATATTTCCTGCCCGAGCTGCTGGTTGCCGCCAGGGCCATGCAGAAAAGCGTGGAGGTGATCAAGCAGCGCTCACCCGCCGGGTCAGTCACCAAAAGCGGCAAGGCCGTGGTTGGCACGGTTAAAGGGGACCTCCACGATATTGGCAAGAACCTGCTGGCCATGTCACTTGAAGGCGCCGGCTTCGAGGTGGTCGACCTGGGCGCGGATGTCACTACAGACAGGTTCGTCAGCGCTATAAGGGAACACAGGCCCGATGTAGTGGGCATGTCGGCGCTGCTCTCCACGACCATGTACATGATGAAGGACGTTATCGAGGCTATCGATAAAGCGGGATTGCACAGCGGTGTAAAGATCATGGTCGGCGGCGCCCCGCTTAACGATGATTACGCCAAAAAGATAGGCGCGGATTTTTACGGCCCTGATTGCGTCGCCGGCAGGGACTACGCGCGCTCTGTTGTAGCCCATAAGAATTAAACGGGCCACCCATATAACATGAGGAGGCAAGCCATGAGTAGCGGAAGCAAAGGCGGAATGACGCCTAAAGAGAGGATACACGCAGCAGCCAGGGGATTGCCCGCCGACCGGGTGCCCGTTTTCTACTGGATCGAGGCGCACACCGGCTGCAGGTTGATGGCTGAGTACAAGCCATCCCGCCACTGGAACAGGAACCTGTTAGCTAAATTCTTCTGGGGCAGGTTCAAAAGCGGCGGGGGTATGCAGGCCGCTGAGCTATGGAGGTTCCTGCCCCTCCTGTGGGATATCCACAGCTACAATTTCGCCAACGCCTACGGCATCGACCTGGGCGCCGACATGTTGCTGGCTTCTTATGCCACGCCGTCATACAGCAAGTGGGCCTACAGGAAAGGCCACATCGACGTGGTGGATATCTACGGCGTGGGCCGCAAGATCGGCGGCGGCATCTACCCCGACATGATAGACCCCCCTGTCAAAAACCTGGACGACCTGAAAAATTATCCCCTGCCCGACCCCACCAAAGACAGCCTCTATGATATCTTCCGGCAGTACCGGAAGCAGTACCCCCACCACAGCATCGCCGCCGAAGCCTGGGGACCGCATGACTGGACCAGCAACCAGATGATAGGTTTGGAAAGGTACATGACCTGGCTGGTGGAATATCCCGATGAGCTTAAAGCCTTCATGGACAGGTTCATCGAGCACGAGATAGAGATAGCGCGCAGGAGCGTCAAAGCGGGGGCGGATGTCGTGTTTATCTATGATGATTACGGCTATAATAACCGTCCCCTCATCTCGATGAAGATGTGGAAGGAATTCATGTACCCCAGGCTGAAAAAGCAGGCCGATGCCGCCCACGAGGATGGCGCACTGGTATGCCTGCATTCCTGCGGGTACCAGATGTCGTTCCTCGAATACTACGTGGAGATGGGCATCGACATGCTGCAGTCATTCCAGCCGGCCGCCGGCAACGATTTCAAGCTGGCAATTGATAAATACGGGGATAAATTGACCTTTATCACGGGCATAGATATCCAGCGGGGTGAAGCTATGACGCCGGCTGAATTCAAGCAGGACATCCT
Organism: Chloroflexota bacterium; assembly: GCA_026389635.1. Lineage (GTDB taxonomy): Bacteria > Chloroflexota > Dehalococcoidia > GIF9 > UBA5629 > CAIMUM01. Next base: position 8,416 of record JAPLHM010000195.1, read on the forward strand.
TGACAGCTACCTGACGGGCCGGGCCAAAAAACGCCATGTCCTGGGTACCACCCACGAGATACAATACACTATGCCCGACGATAACATCAGGGTGCTCTTCGAAACGGTCGGGGATATCCAGGCCGGCCTGTATGATTAAAGATTCCCCCCACTAATCGGCGAAAACGGGCTGCCCAAATCACCTTTTTGCACGGCTTTTCAGGCTAAGCCGGTTTATGTGTTATAATCGTAAAAATATAGAGGCGACATTTGACGATTCCTGGCAAACCGCCCCCTGAGAAAAGTGCGCGCAGCAAGAAAAGCGTTGCCGGCCCGGCTGACCAGGCCTCGCTTGGGCAGGCCCTGCTGCAGAGCACGGGCGCTGGCATCTACATAATTAAGGACGGCAAGTTCGTCTACCTCAGTCCCTTCTTTGAAAGCCTCTCAGGCTATGCCGCTAAGGAACTCCTGGGACAGGATTCACTCAAGCTCGTACACCCCGATGACCGCGAGATGGTGCGCAAGGTGGCTATTGGTAATCTCAAGCGTCGCCGTGTCGCAAGCCCCTATGAATACCGTTTTCTCAAAAAGAACGGCGATTTCATGTGGGTGATGGAGAGGGTATCGCCGATCGAGTACAAGGGACAGCGCGCCACCCTGGGCAGCTTCATGGACATCCAGCAGCGCAAAGAGCTTGAGGAAGCCGTGGCCGCATCGGAACAAATGCACAGCACCATACTGTCCCAGATGCATGACGCCTGTTTCGAGACTGACCTGTCAGGCAATTTCAGTTTCACCAATAATTCCCTGTGCCGCGGCCTCATGTACAAGGTCAACGAACTGAACGGTAAAAATTTCAGCGTGATTATACCGGAGGAGGACCAGGAGGCCGCCTGCCAGGCCCTTAACCAGGTTTTTAAATCTGGCAAGACGATATCCGGTTTCGCTCACAGGGTCAGGCGAAAAGACGGCATCATACTCCAGGTCGAATCTACCATCTCGGTGGTCAGGGAAAAAGGCGGCGAGGTTACTGGATCAATCTGTGTCAGCCGCGATGTCACAAAGGCCAAGCTCCTGGAGGCGGCACTGCACCGGTCGGAGGAAATGTACCGCCGCGCGCTTGAGCAGATGCATGACTCCTACTACGAGTTGGATCTGGCCGGCAATTTTACATTCGTTAACGACTCTGTTTGCAGTAACCTCCTCTATACCAGGGAGGAACTGCTGGGGAAGAACTTCAATTTCGTCGTCCCGCCGGATGAGGTCAAGAAGATGTTCCTGGCCTTCAACGAGGTATTCAAGACCGGCCAACCCGACAAGGCCTTCTCGCACAGGATACTGCGTAAAGACGGGGAAACTCTGTACGCGGAAACCACTATCGAGCTGCGCAGGGACGAGGCGGGCCGGCCCATCGGCTTCCGCAGCATCTCCCGCGACGTTACCGAGCGCAAACAACTGGAAGAGGCCTTGCAGGGGGAGAAAAACTTCACGGACTCAGTGCTGGACAGTATGCCTGGTATCTTCTATACGCTCGATGAAAAAGGGGATTTCACACGCTGGAATAAAAACGAGGAGACGGTCACAGGGTATACGGGGGCCGAGCTGCGCAGCTTCCCCGCACTGTCTACCATAGCCGAGGAAGACAGGGAGCTTGTAGCCGGCAAGATCAGGGATGCATTTACGCTGGGTAATGCGGAAGTTGAAGCCAGTGTGCTGGCAAAAGACGGCTCGAAAACGCGCTACCTGCTGACCGGCGCCCGGGTCGGCATCGGGAACAGGACTTATCTTGTCGGCATGGGTATCGATATCTCTGAACGCAAGAAAGCCGAGATGTCCTTGAAGCAAAGCGAGGAGCGCTACCGGGCCCTTTTCGATAGCTCGCTCGAGCTCGTATATATCCACGATTTCGAAGGCAAGATGTTGGATGCCAACCGCGCTGTCCTGGAAATCCTTGGCTACAGCAAGGAAGATATCGCTTCACTCAATTTTACCTCGCTGCTGGACCCGGAAGACTTACCCAGGGCGATGGAGGCGTTAAAGGGCGACGACAGGCCGGGGTCAAGCAGGGAGATGCGCGAATTCAAAGTGCGCCGCAAGGACGGCAGCTACGTGTATGTGGAGATACAGGCCTCGCGCATCCGCCGCGATGGGAAACCCTATGCCATCCAGGGCATCGCCCGCGATATAAGCGAGCGTAAAATGTTTGAACAGAAGCTATCCGAGATGGCCACACACGATTTCCTCACAGGGCTGCCCAACCGGGTATTGCTCAACGACCGTTTTACCATGGCGCTGGCGCAGGCGCACCGCAACAAACACAGGCTGGCCATCATTGCGATTGACCTCGACCGCTTCAAGTCGGTCAACGACACGCTGGGACACCAGGCCGGGGACGAGCTGCTCAAAGCCATAGCGAAGAGGTTGAAGAACCTTGTACGGTCGAGTGACACGGTAGCCCGCATGGGCGGGGACGAGTTCCTGCTCCTTATGCCCGAGCTGCACATGACC
>JAPLHM010000029.1 GCA_026389635.1 Chloroflexota bacterium
AATCCGTTAATCTTTATGAGTGGCCTGCTCACCGGCACCGGCGGCCCCAGCTTTACGCGCTGGGTAGCTGTGTCACGCTCACCGTATACAACTTACTACGGCGAGGCCAACGGCGCAGCCTATTTCGGCACCGAGCTGCGCTTCTCCGGTTACGATGGCGTCATCATCAAAGGCAAATCCGATAAACCCGTTTACCTTTACATCAAGGATGGCAAAGCCGAGATTAAGGACGCCTCAGGATTGTGGGGCAAGACTACCAGCCAGACTATTGCTGCCATCCGCAAGGAATACGACGACCAGCGCACGCGCGTTGCATGCATCGGCCAGGCCGGCGAGAATCAGGTGCTCTTCGCAAATATCATGACCGAGGACGGCCACAGCGCCGGGCGAACCGGCATGGGCTGCGTGATGGGTTCCAAGAAGCTTAAGGCCATCGCGGTACGGGGCAAGGCTAAAATCCCCATGGCTGACCCTGAGAAATTCCGCGAGACCGCGCGCGCTGCCATGGAGGAGGTTAAGACCGGTTTCATCACCCAGGTATTCAAAGATGCGGGTACCGCCAGTTGGGTGGATAGCGCCTTAGTGTATGGGGACGCAACATCCAAGTATTACACTATCGCAGCTATGCCGGAGGCGACCGATATCAGCGGCGTCACGCAGGCTGAGAAATACCAGGTGGGTAATACAGCCTGCTTCGGCTGCCCCGTAGGCTGCCGCAAGGTGCTGCACATCAAGGATGGCCCCTATAAGACGGAGAAGCCCACCGAGGGCCCTGAGTATGAAACATGCATGGTCATTGGACCTCAGTTAATGATAGCCGATATGGGAGCGGTTAATCATATGAATGTCCTGATGAACGATTACGGATTCGACACGATGAGCAGCGGCGCCAGTATCGCGTTTGCTTTTTACCTTTACGAAAAGGGCATTATAACCAGCAAAGACACGGGCGGCCTGGAGCTAAAATGGGGAGACATCAATACGGCCATTGAGCTTATCCATCTGATAGGCCAGAATAAGGGCTTCGGCAAAATACTCCAGGAAGGCACCAAGCGCATGGCCGCCAGGTACAACCGCCCCGGCGAGGCCATGCAGGTCAAGGGCCTGGAATTCCCCATGCACGATCCACGCGCATACAGTGGTATGGGCCTGGGATATGCAACTGCAGCCAGGGGAGCCTGCCATAATAAGGCTGACTATTATCTGGTTGAAACTGGCATGGGCAACCCCGATCTGGGACTAAACCCGGGTGACCGCTTTGGAGATGACAAGGCTCAGCCGGTGGTGACCTTACAGGACTGGCGGGCGCTTTGTGATGCCCTCGGCATCTGCCATTGGGCTCTGATGCCCACTCGATTGATCGTCGACATGATCAATGCTTCCACTGGCTGGGACGTTGCACTTGACGATATTATGAAGAGCGGCGAACGCATCTTCCAGCTCACCCGGTCTATGACCTGCAAGCTGGGCGCCACAGCAAAGGATGACCAATTGCCCGAGATAGCTATGCGACCCATACCGGACAGCGGCCAGGAGGGGCACGTACCCAACATGGCAAAGATGCTGCCCGAGTACTACGAGATTCGCGACTGGGACAAGTCAACCGGCAAGCCCAGCAAAGCACGC
>JAPLHM010000231.1 GCA_026389635.1 Chloroflexota bacterium
GAGCGTGAAGGAGAAAAAATGGGTGGGCGTGGTGATGCCGAAATACTGCCAGCGCTTGATGCGCAGCGGCTGCAGGAATTTCAGCGCATATATATTGACATCCTCCAGGTTGGCATCCAGCAAAGGCTGGCGCGCCCAGCCGTAATCAGCCAGGTTTCCCTGCCCGTCGAGTAACGGCCCGCTTTTAGTAATCTCACGCATGATAGTACCCCCTATTTCAGACTGTTGCCCCGTTCAAAGCCCGGGTTAATTGGATAATGCCCACTTCGGTCGTCGCTATATATTTTTGGATGTGGCTTTCCTGTCCGCCAATTCCTGCACCAGCGCGGCGTGAGACTTGCGCGTGATAGGATACCAGATCAGGAACGGCAGGCTGACCAGCAGGACCACCGCCGGTATAACCGCGAAAAAGAAACGGATGCCGAACAATGCATGGGTCGTTTGCGCTGCATTCGGCACGTAACCGAACAACTGCAAGGACCAACCGCAGACCGCCACGCCCAGAGCGCCGGTGAATTTGGATAGGAATGCCCACAGGCCGTAATAAATTCCTTCGCGCCGCTCGCCGGTCATCTTCTCGTCGTACTCTACCACATCGGGCAGCATGCTCCACGGGAAAACCCACTGCGCCGAGAAGCCTATGCCAACTATCACCGCTACTAAATAGATCCATGGCGAAGGACCGTAGGGAAAGAAAAAGCCGGGTATGATAGCCGCTGAGGCAATGAACAACCCCAGCGCATATGCAGGGCCTTTGTTGATCTTGTCGGAAACCAGCTTGGCCGGAATGAGGAAGATGCCGATCGTGACCAGCATGACCGAGAGTACAGATGAGACCTGGTCTTTCATATCTAATTGATACTGAATGAAATAGGGCACCAGGGCAGTCAGCACGGTGAAGCTGAAGCTGCTCAGGACGAAGGCGATCATGAGGATAATAAACGGCCTGTTCTTGAAAGCGGTCAGGACCGCCTTGACCGGTGGCAGCCGGGAGGGTTCCCCTGCCAGTTCAGGCCGTTCTTTGATCGACAGGGTGGTAATCAGAATGGTGGTTACAGCTATGGCCCCAAAGACCGCGCCGGTGGCGCTCCATGCCTGTTGCAGGTTCATCCCGTTGTCCTTGAACATTCCGGCCAGTATGGTGGTTAACGCTGCACCGAGGATATAACCGACGACGCTATACACCATACGGATCGAGGTCAGGCTGGCGCGCTCGTTGTAGTCGCGGGTCAGCTCGGGAGTCAGGGCGTAGTAGGGCACGCTGGTCATGGTATGGAAGGTATCCACCAGCCAGAAGCTGACCAGCACGGCTAAAAAGGCCGGTAGGCCGGTCAGTCCCGCGGGCAGTGAGAACATGATCCAGGCGGCAAGGCCCAGTGGTACGGCGCCGATGACCATAAAGATCCGCCGGCGGCCGAAGCGCGAACGTGTACGATCCGACCAGTAACCGAACAGGGGATCGTTAAGTGCATCCCAGGTGATTTTGCCCACCATCAGGGCGATACCTGCCAGAGCCGGGTTGATGCCTGCCACGTCGGTATAGTAGTAGAGCAGGAAGAACTGCATGGCAGAGGTGATCAGGGAAAAGCCCAGATCGGCCAGGCCGTAACGGAATTTGGCGCCGAGTGATAGTTTGTTATCTGTCATGCATCACCTCGATTCTTACGATTAATTTGGAACAGTTTCCATTAATCTGACTTACTCTTCGAATTTATAGCCCTTCTCTTTGAAGAGCTTCACGCAGGTGTCCACCACATCAGCCTCATATAGCCTGCCCCTGTTATTTGATATTTCCTCAAGCGCCTTGTCGATGCCCAGTGCCGGACGGTAAGGACGGTTTGAAGCCATGGCTTCAACTACATCGGCCACAGTCAGTATTTTTGCTTCCAGGAGAGTATCCTCTCCCTTTAGCCCATTGGGATATCCCGAACCGTCCAGCCTTTCATGGTGCTGCAGGACGGCCTGTGCCATAGAACAGGGGAAATCCATGCTTTTCACAATATCGTAGCCGCTCTGGGAATGTGTTTTTATCAAGCTAAATTCAATTTCAGAGAGTCGCCCGGGCTTGCTGAGAATATCAGAAGGAACATACATTTTCCCGATATCATGGATTACTGCCGCCATCCTGATGTGATCAATTCGGGCATCGTCTAACTTCATTTCCCTGGCTATGGCGGTCGCCAGGTCGGCCACCTTCTGCTGATGGCCTGATGTGTACGGATCTCTTATTTCCACGATCTTGGCCATGGTATTGATAGCGGCACAAGGCGGCCGTTCTTGCTTATCAGATCCAGTTCGTCGGGGCCGGTGGATTTGCCATTAATATTATCCTGTAATATCTCTGCAGCCCTGGCCAGGCTACTCTCGGGGAGGATATTCAACTCAAGGAAGTTCTTACCGATGAGCTCTTCACGTTTGTATCCTAATATTTCCTCGCATCTGCGGTTACCGTAGAGGAAGTTGCCCTCGAGGTCGTTCATATAGACGCCGTCAGGGGCATTCTCCATCGACATCCTGAGCTGCTCCTCGCTCTCCCGCAGCGCTTTTTCCGCCAACCTGCGCTCGGTGATGTCTGTAAGCAAAACCACTTGACTTGTGAGACGGCCGCTTGAATCAGTAATGGTAGAGATACGCAGGTCATAGGCTCTCTGTTTACCATCTCGATCTAAGACCAACTCCTCGCCCGCTTCGGCCATTTTATTGAACGATATCATCGCAGTAGACTGATAAGGCCATATCCGTTCTATGGACAGTCCAAAGGCATCTGAAAATTTGTAACCGAGCAGTTGCTCTGCCGCCGGGTTTAAGTCCAGGACACGGTTCTGCATATCCAGTACCAATATGCAATCCCCAATGCGTTCAAAGATGGCATCCCGTGCAATGGGTATAGCTTGCTCTGTATGGAATCGAGGCAGGTTAAATACAAGTATGATAGCTCCAATACAGGCTGTCCATGATGAGAGTCCCACTGAAAGTTTTAAAAATGAGAGCAGGCCCATCACTTCAATAAAAGCTGTTATCAGGGGAATAACCGCCGCGATCAGCAGATATATCGATTCCCGTCTGTAGCCATAGCGGCGGCGGATGATATTCCAGATAATGAGGAAGCTGCCGGTTAAGGTCAGCATAGCTATGTACACCATGCAGGCCCAGTAAATTATGCCATAGGTGGGTTGAAGCGGCAGATAAGGATTTTGGCTGTCAAGACCGATCTCCGTCCACATGAGTCCATAATCATTATTGGTCGAGAGTGCCAATATTGCTACGAGTGGCATGATGCCAAACAGAATGTAAATACGGGAGGTAAGTAATTTTCTGGGCCCGAGGTAGTGAAAAATATAGAACAACCAGAATGTCAGGGCCATCATTCCCAGGATAAGTTGTAACCCCACCAGGGATTCTTTATAAGAGACCACCGGGAGTCCGATTTCAATAGCGTGCGACAGTATCCAGAGCGCACAGAAAAATACCAGTGTTACCCCGGTGAGCCTGGCCTGACGGTTGAG
>JAPLHM010000071.1 GCA_026389635.1 Chloroflexota bacterium
GCCCCGGCCTGTTCGGTTACGCTAATTTCCAGAATGAAATAGTCTGGTGCTACAGGTCGGGAGGCGCCAGCCCTAAAAAACGCTTCTCACGCAAGCATGACATCATCCTGTTCTATTCGAAAACGGGCGACTATGTTTTCAACGGGCTGAGAGAGAAATCGTATAACCGCGGGCTGAAGCCTTACAGGTTCCAGGGCGTGGAAGAATACCGCGATGAGGCAGGCTGGTACACGGAGGTGGGCATGAAGGATTACTGGGAGATAAACATGGTGGGCAGGACCAGCCACGAGCGACTGGACTATCCCACACAGAAACCTGAAGCCCTGCTGGCACGTATAATCGCCGCCGGCAGCGACTCGGGGGACATCGTACTGGACGCCTTTTGCGGCAGCGGCACTACCCTGGCCGTCGCCCAAAAGCTTGGCCGCAGGTGGATAGGCATCGACATCTCACCCGCCGCCTGTAAATTGGCGAAGCAACGCATGGACAGGCTTCAGCTATAATCCCCTGATTTCCCTGATCACGACATCGGGACGGTCGGTCATGATGACGTCGATACCGCAACTCAAGGCCCGACGCAGTTCTGCCTCCTCCCCGCCATCCCAGGCAAACACCAGGTCACCCCTGGCGTGCGCTTCTTTCACCAGGGCACCGTTCACTGAATCGCAGCGCACCCGGGTAAAGCCCGCCGTATTATGCTCCGGCAGGTTGCCGCCTGCAGCGGAAGGCTCTCCGATTACAGCACAGGTAAAATCAGGCGCAAGCCCAGACAGTCTGCCGATCAGCGCAGCATCGAAGGAAACAAGCACCGTCCATGCCGGGTCAACATAGCGGCGCAGGATAGCAAGGAACTTCTCCAGGGAGTGTACTTTCTTTAGCTCCACCAGCAGCACCAGTCCCCTGCCCAGAACTTCTAACGCTTCCTGGAGTGTGGGTATACAGTAACCTCCACCGACCCTGCATACAGCTATCTCTGCCAGTGAAAGGGTGCTGATGCTGCGGCCCCCAATTTCGTCATCATGGTGAATGACGAATTCACTGTCCGCGGTCTCCTGTAGGTCGAATTCAACCCCGTCTGCCCCCAGATCCAGGGCGGCCTTGAGAGCCTCGATGGTGTTCTCAGGGAAGTCCCTGTGGAAGCCGCGGTGGGCGATTACCAGGGTCTTGCGCATGCTAACCGTCGAGCATGGCCACGGCGTCCATCTCCACCAGGGCATCGCGGCTGAGCAACTCTTTGACCACGATACCTGTGGAGGCAGGGAAGCTGGCGCCGAAGAACTCGCGCCTGACGGCGGTGGTGCCCTTGTACCCTTCCTTGGTACGGATATAATCGCAGGTCCAGACTACATCATCGAAGGTGGCGCCCGCCGCGTCTAATATCATCTTCAGCTTAACGTAGATCGTCCTGTACTGCTGCACCATATCGCCCTTGATCACAAGCTTGCCTGTTTGAAGGTCGATCTCGGTGGCGTCCGTGCCCGAGATATACAGCATGTTGCCCCTGCGCACGGCCGGCGCGAATGTCAGGTGCTCGAAAATCTCCCAGCCTTTGGGTATGATTGCCTGCCTCTTGCTCATAGCTACCTCCCCTGGTTGATATTTATGACTATTTTAAATGTGCTGGCTTCGGTGAAGCGGTCAGCCGTTCGATAAGGTCCGGCGTCTCCTTCTGTCCCATGCCATAGCCTATCAGCAGCGCCAACCTGTCCAGCATCAGCTTTGCCCCCTCCAGGTCGCCCTTCTCTAAAAGCGGCAGGGATTTCTCCAGGAGCTGGGTCTCCTCGTTGAGCTGGCAGGCAAACCCGCCCAGGTTTCCGCAGCAGGGAGCTATGGCCTCGGACCTCCACAGGTGCGCCAGCTTTATGTCGAGCATCCTGCGCAAATCCTCGATGCCATCCCGCCTCGTCGCGGGGTCGCCCAGCTTACTCCTTGCATCGTTGAAAGTGTCTATATTTATTATCATCATAGCTGCACCGCCTGCTTTTGTATTATCGCCTTTGCTCAATGCTTGAAATGCCTGACACCGGTGAAGACCATGGCCATGCCGTGTTTGTCGGCAGCCTCGATGGACTGCTGGTCCCTGATCGAGCCTCCGACCTGTATCACGGCCGTCACGCCACCCGCCGCGGCCAGTTCCAGCGTATCAGGGAAAGGGATGAAGGCGTCCGACCCCATCACCGCTCCCTTCGACTTAGCGCCCGCCCGCTCCAGGGCAATCTGTGCGCTGACCGAGCGGTTGGGCTGACCTGCGCCCATGCCCAAAAGCGTGCGCTCCTTAACCAGCGTTATGCCGTTGGATTTTATATGCTTGACCGCCCTCCAGGCGAAGAAGAGGTCGTCCCACTCCCTCTGGGTAGGCTCACGCTTGGTTACTACCCTGGGCTTGAATTCTTCCTCTGTATAGAAATCCTTGAGTTGTGCGAGGAATCCCCCCGTGATGGGACGGAATTCCACTACGTTCCCCGCGGGTGCGCCTGACCCTGCCGGCATGGATAGCAGCCTCAGGCTCTTCTTGCGGCTTAGCAATGCCAGCGCCTCCTCCGTGTAGCCCCCGGTTATGACTGCATCAAAATGCGTCTTGTCCACCTCGGTGGCCAGGGCGATATCCATGACCCTGTTTACAGCCACGATCCCCCCGAAGGCCGCCATGGGATCCCCGGACAGTGCCCTGCGGTAAGCTTCGGGCAGGTCGTTATTGCTGCACAGGCCGCAGGGGTTGGTGTGCTTAATGATGGCCACGGCAGGCTCCACAAAATCACTTACCACGCTCCAGGCCGCGTCGACGTCCAGGAAATTGTTGAAGGATAGCTCGGGTCCCCGGTGCTGAGTCACCTGCGTGATCCCCCAGGGCTTGCGCCCCGCCACCTTCTCCACGTACAGGGCCGCCGGCTGGTGCGGATTTTCACCGTAGCGCAGGTTATACATCTTCTGCAATGACAATGTGAGGTCAGCGGGGAAGGTTTCACCTTCGAGAAGGTATTGAGAGATAGCCGTGTCATAGAGTGCCACGTGCTGAAAGGCTTTCTGCGCCAGCCTGCGGCGGAATTCCTGGTCAACCTGGCCCTCTTTCAATTTTTCGATCACAGTTTCGTAATCCGCCGGGTCCACCACCACCAGTACCGCCGGGAAATTTTTAGCAGCCGCCCGGATCATGGTCGGCCCGCCTATATCGATATTCTCCAGCGCGTCTTCCAGCGTCACGTCCGCTTTGGAAACTGTCTCGACAAAGGGGTAAAGGTTGACCACTACCAGGTCGATCAGCGCTATCTTGTGGCTGTCTAACTCCTGCATGTGCTCTTTGAGGTCGCGCCTTGCCAGTATGCCGCCGTGCACCATGGGATGCAGTGTCTTGACCCGCCCATCTAATATCTCGGGAAATCCTGTGATGTCCGAGACGCCGCGCACCTTGAGGCCCGCATCAATGAGCGATTTCTTTGTGCCGCCCGTGCTGAATATCTCGAATTTAAGGCCCTCTAATTGCCTGGCAAAATCAACCAGCCCCGCTTTGTTGGAAATGCTCAGGATTGCTCGCATAGCTCCCCCCTTACTGTACTATCACTCTCTCGCTGCCGTTGGCCTTGATAACCCTGCCGATGTTATGGGCGCCGGGCAATGTTTCCAGCATTTTAGCGGCGCTTTCCTTACCGCAGATCACGATCATGCCTATGCCCATATTGAAGACGCGGAACATCTCCTCGTCCTTGATGCTGCCCCTCTTCTGTATGAGGTCAAATATGGCGGGCACCTGCCAGGAGGAGCGGTCTAACTCCACAGAGCGGCTCCGGGGAAGGATGCGCGGTATGTTCCCCACAAGCCCCCCACCGGTTATATGCGCCATTCCATGTATCTCGCCCAGAAATGGCTTGAGGTCATTATGATAACAGCGGTGCGGCTGCAGCAGCTCCTCTCCCAGCGTCCTGCCAAGCTCGGGGTAGATCATCTTGAGGGCGAGGGCATCGCGGTCTATGCCGAATATCTTGCGCACCAGGGAATAGCCGTTGGTATGCAGGCCGCTGGAGGCCAGCCCGATCACGGCATCGCCTTCGGTTATCTTCTCCCCGCTGATGGCCCTCTCCCGCTCTACCACACCCACTATAAATCCCACCAGGTCGTAGTCCGCCGACCTGTA
>JAPLHM010000174.1 GCA_026389635.1 Chloroflexota bacterium
CCCGGCCTGGCAGAGTAAGGGAAGATATGCAGGGCGGCGAACTTCATGCGGAGACAGAATTCGTAGCTCTCCCTGAATTCTTCCTCGGACTCGCCGGGGAAACCCACGATGATATCGGTGGTGAGCGAGGCATCGGGAAGCTCTGCGCGCACCATTTCCACCGCCTTGCCGAAGGTGGCCGTGGTATAGCGCCTTCCCATCCTTTGGAGGACCCCGTCGCTGCCGCTCTGCAGTGCTATGTGAAAGTGCTTGCAGAGGCGCCCGTCCTGCCAGAGGGCGAGCAGGTCGCGGGTTATCTCCTGCGGCTGCAGTGAGGAAAGGTGCAACCTTGCTGCGGATGTTTCACACAGTATAAGTTTTATCAGGCCTGTTAAATCCAACCCATTGCTGCAGTACGAGCCGATCTCGCTGCCCGTGAGCACGATCTCCCTGTACCCGTCGCCGGTCCTTGACCGGATCTCCTTGACCACGCTGTCGGCATCCACGCTGTATAATTTTGGCCGCACGAAGGGCACGATGCAGTAGGAGCAGAATTTATTACAGCCGTCCTGTATCTTGATAAAGCTGCGCACCCTGCCTGACTGTTTGACAGCGGGGTTGAATCGTTTTTGGGGATGCATCGCGGCAAGCAAGCCCGCCAATGAATTTTTCTCCCCGTTTCCGCATACCAGATCAGCGCCGCATTTAACCAGTTCCTCTTTAGCCCATTCCGCGTAGCAACCCGTAACTGCGATTGTTGCCCGCGGGTTGCGTGATCGCAGCGTCCTCACAAGATGGCGGGACTTCCCGTCGGCGGCATGCGTCACGCTGCAACTGTTTATGATAAATATGTCGGCAGCATTGCCGGCCGTTACGGTTAATCCCTGAGTCGATAGGTCTGCTGCCAGCGACTCTGATTCCGCCTGGTTCAGCTTGCAGCCGAGTGTGTGAACAGCGGCTGTATACGTCTTTTTCATGTCCACTGCGGAATTACACCGATAGCTTTTTGTAAAGCATGGGCAGGCGGTGGGGGAGGGTCTCGATATCGTCCAGTACCTCGTAGCCGATATCGTTGCACATGGTGCGCAGGTAATCGTTGCCGGCGGAGGTCAGGCAGAAAGGGGTGATGTTCTTTTTTAAGGCTTCCATGAGCGCCATCTTGGTGTCGTGTATGGCGTATTCCTTATCGTCGTCATCGTAGCCGTACAGTGAATCCTGGGGGTAGCCGTCGCTGACTAAGAAGAGCAGTTTGATCGTGCTGCCGCAGGCATCCAGCCTGGTAATGGTGTGGCGTATGGCCGGGCCCATGCGCGTGCCATGTATGGGGGCTATCTGGTCTACCCGGCGCTTGATCCTCTCGCCGAAAGGTTCGTTTAGGTCCTTGATAACCAGGAACTGCACGTTGGCGCGGCCGTGGCCCGAGAAGCCGTAAATACCGTAATTGTCCCCCAGCGTCTCGATGGCATGGCAGAGCAGGACGATGCTCTCTTTCTCGATATCGATGATGCGCCGGCGCGGCTGCATGACGAATTTCATGAAATCGTACCTGGTTGCCTCCTCGTACTGCATGGTTGGGCGATTCTTGCTGATGAGGTCGGCCGTGGAGCCACTCATGTCCAGCAGGAATGCTACGGCCACGTCGCGCTGAATTTTTTTCTTCTTGGTATAGACCTTGCCTGAGGGGGTGTGCCCCGCCCGCTTGTCCATGAGTTCACCGATGACCAGGTCGAGGTCGAACTCGTCCCCGTCATCCAGGTTCTTGGCCTTGTAAAGCATCTCGGCCGGCAGCCTTTCGAACTGCCGCTTGATCTCAGCCGCCAGGGTCCTGCGGTTTTCCAGCGTCTTATCATAAAAATAGCTATTGCCCTCTCCCAGTACCTTCTCACGGACACAGCACCATGCGCTGACGTAGCGCTTTTCGCGGAAGTCCCATTCGTCATAATAAGATAGCCGTTCGTCAGCCTCCGGGGCGCAGGGTTTGCCGGGGTCCGCGGGCTGGTAGCGGTCGACCTGTGAATACTTGTCCTGCGAAAACTGGTAAACGTGCACACCGCGCGGAAGGGAGGATGACGACAGGCCGCTGCCGGGCAGGAACTTGACGTCCTTGATATCTGTGATGCCTATGGTCTGGTCGGCCAGCTTCTGCATGTCTTCGGCGGACATGGGCATGTTGGACTTCTGGCCCGTGTTGGCTTTTGACTCCATATTGAGCTTCAACCTGTCCGTTTGGAAATTGCCCATGAACTCTTGCCCCTCGAGGTCGGATGGATTCGGCTCCCTGTTCTCGGAACCGTAGCCGCCGGAACCTGAGACAAGTGCCTTTTTGGGCACTGTCAGCGCGATCTGGTAAATGCGGATGGCGGCCTCGGCCGAATCCTCAACAGATGCAGGGGAAGAGCATAAATGGTTGATGATATCCCTGGCGGCATTCAGCGGCTCGAAAAGGGCGTCTTCGTCGATAGCCAGGATGGCATCTATCTCCAGTCCCTCCAGCATCTCAATGAAGGCGCGCCTCAGTGTCATACCCGCTACGCGGGCCAGGGCCAGCAGTGTACCCTCCTGCATGCGCCGGTAGCTGCGCTTAAGTCCCGGGTAATGACGCTTGACTAAATAATTGATGCGTACGTTCTCGGCGGCCACAAAGACCTGCATGGCCAACCGCGGGTCATCGAAAAGGGCAAAATATTTTTCAAATGCCGATCGGCCGTGTCCCTCCTCCCCTTTCAACTGGTAGCGCAGATTCTCGAAAAGCGTGGATTCCCTGTCGAAATCGAAATCAAAGGAACTGAACTCGCTGTGGGCCACCTGCTGCGTTACCGCCGCTTTATACCAGCCGAAGTTATCGTCGTAGCTGGCATATTCCATAAAGGAGGCCGGAACCAGTACGTTGATATGCCCGTTGGGCGGACTACCTGACGCAAGCTGGCCCCACCAGGTATTGCGCAATGCAGCAGGGGAACACTTGCCGGATGTGATATCCACTTCTTTGCCCGTCAGTGCCTTGCAGTAGACCTGGAGCACCGGTTCGACCGAGGCAAACTCTATGCCGAAGTAACTGCTGGAAGTGTCTGCTGCGGGCTGTTTGATTTGTTCAGCGGCCTCGCTCATGGTATCTCAATGAACCTCTTACTCAAATATGGCAGTGACGACTTCCTTGAGTGACTTTTGCACCTCGGCGTCGTCCGTGATCGACCAGACGGCCGCCACTTCGCAGGCCCGCCTGGCGGGAATGCCCTGCCGGATCATGCGGGCGGCATATATCAGCAGGCGCGTGCTGATGACCTCGGAAAGATCCTGCTCCTTCAAGTTGCGTATTTTTTCCCCCAGCAGGGCCAGACTGCCGGCCGTCTCGGCATCGACGCCTGCCTCGTGTGCGATAATCCTGCTCTCGATGGTCTTGGGCGGGTGTGTGAACTCTATAGCGATAAAGCGCTGCCGGGTGCTGTGCTTGAGGTTCTTGAGTATGCTTTGATATCCCGGATTGTAAGAGATGACCAGTATGAAGCTGTCGCTGGCTTCGAGCATCTCACCTTTTTTCTCGATATAAAGCGACCGGCGGTGGTCGGCCAGGGGGTGGATCAGCACGATGGTGTCTTTGCGCGCCTCTACTACCTCGTCTAAGTAGCAGATGCCGCCGCTTTTAACGGCACGGGTTAGAGGGCCGTCTACCCAGCGCGTTGTGTCACCCTCCAGCAGGTACTTGCCTACCAGGTCGCTGGCAGTCAGGTCCTCGTGGCAGGCGATGGTAATAAGGGGTATGCCGCCGCGGCGCCCGGGGGACTCTAATCGTTTGTGCTCCTTTTGGCTCATGCGGTAGGTCATGTACTCGAGGAAACGGGTTTTGCCGCAGCCTGTCGGGCCCTTGAGTAGTACCGGTATACGCTCGGCGTAAGCAGCCTCGAAGAGTGACACCTCATCCTTGAGAGGGAGGTAAAAGGGCTCCTCGGTGATGAAGTATTCCTCAATGATATGGGACTTGTAATCGTGTCGTTTAGATTTGAGAGGCATGCATCTGCTCCGGCTGTTTAATTAAGGCTCCAGGTGATAATTCTATGACTTGCACGCGAAGTTGGCAATTAATAAATTCCAGGAATGGTAAAAATGAGCCTTCCGGGATAGACGGATTTGCTTAGCGTCCGCCTTTTTCCTGGTTGCCTTTTCTGCCGGTGATTCCACCCTTGTGCTCGGCAGGCGGGGCCGCGGGAACCTGGCGGATGAGCCGCCCTTTATATTGGACGGGTGGGGACATGTCGACGGTATGGTGCTCGACGATGCGCACCGGCTTGACTATATTGGCAGGGTTGCCTCCTCTGGCTGCCGGGGATTGCCTGATATTGTGATGAATGATCCCTGGTTGTGGGGCTACATTGCCGCCGCCCGCCTTTGCCTTCAGGTAGCCCGGGCTGTTTTCAATGGTGTGGTGAATATTTGTGGACGGCTGAGCCCTGCCGCTTTGCTGCCCTGATTGCGGCATTTGCCGCAGCGTATGATGAATGGTCTCGCCGGGTATAAAGGAAGCCGGGCCTTTGAGCGGCGCCGGGCCCGGCCGGAAAATCTCGTGGTGCACCTTCACCCCCGGCGGTAAATTCTCCGCAATCTTCTGTCCCGCGCTCTTTTCGGGGGCTGTTCGCGACCGTATGAACTGTTCGCGGGGCTTGATCTGCACCGTCGGCTTGTTGAGGTCCTTGAGCGGGAGCTGGCCCGGTTGGATGGTCCTCACCTCCCACGTAATCTCCCTGCCACGGATGTTATCAACCTTGTATACATATTCGGGATACATGCGGACGGGATACCTGGGCTCCGTGTCTGTTGTTCCCCTCTTGCGCATCAGCAGGGTAATGCCGATAGGCGTCGTGAAAGGCTCCGGCGCCAGAATTAGCGCTACGGCCACGATATCGATTACAGCGTCTTTAGGTGTGTAAGCAACGGTCAATTCTGGCGCCCGATATTTAACCTTTCAAATTTAATATTAAGCCTTTTCCCGCAGCCAGGTTATCCTTTCTGAAACGGTGACTGCTGCTTCTTTCTGGTTCTGGCAATTAGCCATGTCGCGGGACAGTTTATCATCGCCCAGCACTTCACGTACCCAGCGGGCAAAGTCGTTTTTCTCCGCGGTGACATGATGCCGATAGGTGGAAGTATGCATCCTGCCGAGCGCAGTCTTCAAATCGTATATATTGTTGAGTATCTCCCCGTCATGGCAATAGAACCGATTCACATCGGGCACGTGTCTCAGTACCCTTTGAGCATCCTCTTTTTTTCTTATAGTCATATTTACCTCCTTCCCCCGGTTCGTTTGCCGATTCTAACTATAATCATACCGTCATATTGTAGCTAAATCAAACCGCTCTGCCCGGAAAAAAAGTATACGGTTACCTGGCAGCCGGGATCAAAATGGTGCGCTCCACCGTATCGTTTTTCACGTTTTTCTGCGCCCTCAGATAGTCAGACATGGCATCGACGTCTCTTATATTCAGGGCGGTATATTTAAGGTAATCCTTAAGCCATGATTTGATATTGTCGGAAAGGGGCCCCATCCAGCTAACCTTGTTGACGAGCGGCTGGATTCCCTTGTCCGCAAGGTAATCTGTAGTGACCATGGTATAGTCGGCGTCCATATCCATGTTGGCGTAGCTGCCGTCGGCCTGCCTGACCTGCAGGGCTGTGATACGGTCGCTGCTTTTGCGGTTCATATCGAGTGTCATCTTCAGGCCGGCAATATCAAAGCACGGCGGGGGGTCGTTGATTTTTATATGCGAATCGATGCCCATCTCCAGCAACAGTTTGATCAGGTTGCCCTTGACCTTCATGGTGGCCAGGTTCTGCCGCAATGCCAGCACCATGTCGATATCATTGCTCAAAATATTGCCCTTCAGGATATCCGACCGGATATTGTAGCTGTCATAGACGGCGAATTGCACATCCGGATTGACTTTTTTTGCGCTCCAGAGGAAGGCGTCGGCGATAAGGGGGCCGGGACCTGTATTCAACCCCCGCGTCAGGTTTTGGTCGGCCGTGGCAACCACCGTGTTGAGCTCGCTGGATACCTGGCTTACATAGGGTTGAAGGACGGTGTCCATATCCGGGCTGTTCCAGTAAAGCTTGAAGCCGGGAACTTTGGCCACAGTGTTCATGATCTGTGCATATTCCGGCCGGCAGGAGCAAAGGCTGCTCCAGCCCCATGGGTCCTCAAGTTTGAAGCCGTTGGTCGCAAAGATAAAGGGCTGTCCGTTGAAGCTGATGATGCGTCCCCTGTCATCGAAATCCAGCTTGATTTGCCCCAGCAAATGGTTGCTTTCCCAGGCCTGCACGATCAGTACTTTATTACCATCGGGACCCACAATTTCGGTGGGATATGGCATCTCCGGCTTGAGGCCTATCTGTTCTAACTCGGGACCTCCCATGAATGTTGCCGTGTGGCCGCCCACGATTATATCGATGCCGGCCACCTCTTTGGCCAGCTTGACATCACCCTCGTAGCCCAGGTGTGAAAGGATGATTATCTTATTGACGCCTATTTTGTTGAGTTCGGCAATGTATTTACGTGCTGTATCACTGGCCGGCAGGAAGACGACGTTTTTACCCGGGTAACTCAGGAAGGCTGTGTCCGGCGTAATCAGGCCGATAATGCCGACCTTTTCACCACCCAGTTCGGAGATAACAAAGGGGCTGATGCCCGACAGCGAAGGCTCCCCTGACACGTCCATATTGGCGGCCAGCACGGGAAACTTGGCACGGTTCACCAGGGCGGCCGCCTCCTGGACGTTCTTGGAGAAATCATGGTCGCCCAGCTCGAGGGCGTCAAATTTAATGGCGTTCATAGCATCTATGTCGGCCAGCCCCTGGAACTTG
Organism: Chloroflexota bacterium; assembly: GCA_026389635.1. Classification (GTDB taxonomy): domain Bacteria; phylum Chloroflexota; class Dehalococcoidia; order GIF9; family UBA5629; genus CAIMUM01. The sequence goes on from JAPLHM010000174.1 coordinate 6,832, forward strand.
GGCGTCCAGATGGTGCCCTCCAGCACATCACCCGCGTGCAGCAGCAGGACGTTCTTCTCCCTGCTGCGTATATCCTCGACAGCCGAATTGAGCAGGCTGTAGCCGCCTGCCGTCGTCACGGTATCCTTGCCGTCGATCTTAAGCAGCAAGTTATGCGGTATGACGTATGAGTGTGTATCGTTGACGTGCAGGACGGTCATGGACATGGGAGAAGTGGTTATCTCCGCCAGCGGTTCGGCCGGTGGTGTGGCTGGTACGCAGGCAGCCGCCGGCATAAGCATGGCCAGCAGCAACGCAAGGAAAACAACCGGTGAAATGGAGCTTTTAAAGGGTATCATCTCTGCCTCCTGCTTTTCGGGTTGCGGATATTATAGGTCTTTCAGGGAACTTTCCAAAATGTTTCTTTGTTATCGCCGGGATTGTAGAAATCGGGGATGGTGCTGACATGTTTGTAACCGAGTGTGATGTACAGGGAGCGGGCTGCCTTATAATTGGGGTTGGAGGAGGTGTCGATCAATATAAGCCGTCCGCCCTGTTTCTTAATGTCATCGGCTGCCATGCTGAAGAGCGTGCCGGCGATGCCCTGGCCGTGCAATTTCGGTGAGACAGCGCACCAGTACATATCCCAGGCCCCATGTGTAAGCGGGGTAGGCCCGTAGCAAAGGTATCCGGCGAAATCGCCGCCGTGTTCCGCTATTAAAAAGTGATACCCTGAACCTTCCGGATCATTAAAATACTCGTCGATAATCTCGCCAACTATCACCAACTCGTCGGGCAGAAAAGCCCTGGTTTCATCAGTCACCCTGATGATATGGGCCCTGTCAGTGGGGAGAATACTTCTTATTTTGACCGCCATGTCTTTACTCCAGCGCGAGGTCGACTATTTTTTGTATCAGTTCAGTATACGCCATGCCCCGCGCCGCTGCCTGCCGGGCTATGCCCAGTTCGGGCGTGATATCGGGGTTAGCATTGACCTCCAGCACCTTTATGCCGCCGTCCCGGTCCTGTCTCATATCGACCCTGGCGTATCCCCGGCAGCCCGCTGCACGGCAGGAGGACAGGACGGCCACCGTGATCGTTTCCCGCAGGCTGGCGTCGATCTGTGCCGGGCAACTCACCCCGGTGCCTTTGTAATAATCGGTATCCTCGAACCACTTGGATTCAAAGGTAAGTATGCGCGGCAACCCGGGCGGCAGGGTGTAAGTGATCTCGGAGATCTCCACCAGCTCGTGCACCGAGTTTCCCAGCACAGAGGCATTAAATTCGCGGCCATCGATGAATTCTTCAACCAGCGCACAGCCGCGGAAGCGGCTGCTGATCCGCACAACCTGTTCTTTGAGCTGCTGCATATCTGAAACCACGTTTTCCGGCGAAAGCCCGTGGCTGGCATCCTCATCCCTCGGCTTTACGATGCAGGGAAACCTGAGCCGGAAATCCTGAACATTGGCCGGCGTCAGCACCATGAACGCAGGAGTATCTACCCCGGCCTCCTGCAGAACGGCCTTGAAACCGGCCTTATCCAGGGTCAGGTCCAGGACGCGGGAAGGGTTGCCTGTGAAGGGCAATCCCATTTCCTCCATCATGCGTGCCACCACAGGCTCCGAATGGGGCTGGTCTTCGAATCCCTCGAACAGGTTAAAGATTACATCGGTATTGAGGTTACGTAATGCGTGTGGGACAGTATCCAGCGGAGGGCGGAGGGGAATTTTTTCAACTCCGTGCCCCAGGGCAAGCAGGGCTTTCTTTACAGCCACCACCTCCTCCAGGACACCGGTTATAGCCTCCTCTTCCCCGTTGGGAATGATGACCTCCCCGGGCGGATCGTTGTACAGGATGGCTACTTTCAGGGGCATAATCAATACCTGGCTATTGCGGACTCCAATACCGTTCCGATCAGCCGTTGATAGGTCCAGCCTACCTTGTAGGACATAATAGGCAGGTCTCCCGAATCCGGGTTAAGCCCGGGCAGAGGGTTGACCTCCAGGAAATAAGGGGTGCCGTCCGGCGAGACGCGGAAATCAACGCGCGCAAAGTCGCGGCAGCCCAGTGCCTTATAA
>JAPLHM010000254.1 GCA_026389635.1 Chloroflexota bacterium
AAGTATGCCGTGGACAGGAAAATAGTCAAAGGTCCCGGCATATCAATTGAGACACTGGCCGGAATCAAACAGGTCGAGACTGTAGCATCGGGCGGGAAGGTTGCGCACGCAAGGGTGAATATGGGCAGGCCCGTGCTGGACCCGGAGGATATCCCGGTCACTGTAAAGGGCAAAGGGCCGGTGCTGAATCACAGGTTAGCGGTCGGCGGACGTGACCTGGAACTGGCATTTGTCTCCATGGGAAATCCGCATGCCATTTGCTTCATCGAAGGGGACGTCGACAACTTCCCGCTGCACGAGATAGGTCCGCTGGTCGAGCGCCACAGCATATTCCCCGAACGCACCAACTTCGAGATAGTTAACCGCATCGGCCGGGATAAGCTCAAGGCCAGGGTCTGGGAGAGGGGAGTGGGTGAGACCCTTGCCTGCGGCAGCGGCAGCAGCGCCACGGCTGTGGCCTGCAGGCTAAAAGGATTCTCTGATGAAAGAGTTGACATAACTATGCCGGGCGGTGTGCTGAGCGTCGCCTGGGACGGTGAAGGCGACGTTTTCCTGCAGGGCCCGGTTGAGGAAGTATTTACGGGGGTGTGCCCGCTATGAACCTGTCAAAGCGCATGGACAGGATACCGCCGTACCTGTTTGTGGAGATAAACAGGAAGATCGCTGAGAAGCGGGCCAGGGGAGAAGACGTTATCAGTTTCGCCATCGGTGACCCCGACATACCTACCCCCGGGCATATTATTGACAGCCTCTGTGGGGCGGCGCGGGACCCGGTCAACCACCGCTACCCTGAGACCTACGGCATGCCGGAGCTGTGCAAAGCTATAGCCGGCTGGTATAAGTCGCGGTTCGGTGTATCGCTGGATTGGGAACCCACCAGCGAGGTGCTGCCTTTGATCGGGTCCAAGGAGGGCATCGGGCACATGTCCTTCTGCCTGCTGGACCCCGGCGATGTGGCCCTGGTACCCGACCCGGGCTATCCCGTCTATTCGGTCAGCACGCTGTTCGCCGGCGGTGAGGTGCACTACATGCCTTTGCTGGAAAGCAGCGGTTACCTGCCCGATCTCGATGCTATACCGGCGGAAGTGCTTAAGAAAGCCAAAGTTTTGTGGATATGTTATCCAAATAACCCCACCGGGGCCGTGGCTGAACCCGCATTCTTTGAGAAGGTGGTAAAGTTCGCCCGGTCGAACAATATTGCCGTCTGTCACGACGCCCCCTACACCGAGGTAGCATTCGACGGTTACAGGCCGCACAGCTTCCTGGAGATACCCGGCGCTAAGGAGGTGGGGGTTGAGTTCCACTCGCTCTCAAAGACCTATAATATGACGGGCTGGCGCATCGGCATGGCCGTGGGCAACCGCAAAATGATCGATGCGCTCTTTCGCTTCAAGTCCAACCTGGATTCGGGCATTCCCCAGGCCATTCAGGTGGCGGCCATCGAGGCCCTCACGGGAGACCAGGGCGGTATTGAGCTGCGCAACAGGGTACTGCAGGCCCGTCGGGATAAGATTGTGGATGCGCTGCAGAGCATAGGTTTGAGGGTCAGCAAGCCGAAAGCCGGATTTTATATCTGGGCAGGGGTACCGCAGGGCTACACCTCGTTGCAGTACGTGGCCGAGCTGTTAGACAGGGTTGCCGTGGCGGTTACGCCGGGTACAGGGTACGGCAGGACCGGAGAGGGCTATGTCCGGCTGTCTATCACCCAGCCTGATGACCGATTCGATGAAGGCATAAGGCGGCTGTTGACTCTGCGCAAGAAATAGCGGAAGCGGTCATTAATGACAAAAACGACCCACAGTACAAAGGTAAACAAAGAGCGTGCTATGCTGGTAGGCGTGGATGGGGGCAACAGGCGGGACACCTGGTCCCTTGACAGCTCGCTGGACGAGTTGACCCAGCTTGCCAGGACGGCCGATGCGGATGTGGTGGGGAGGCTGACGCAGAAGCTCGCCAGGCCGTCATCGACGCATTATATAGGCTCGGGCAAGATGCAGGAGTTGATCGATCTTAAAGAAGAGTTGAAATACGACACAGTTGTCATCAACGATGAGCTGGCTCCCAGGCAGCAGCGCAACCTTGAGGAAGCGTTGGATGTAAAGGTCATCGACAGGACGGCCCTGATATTAGACATCTTTGCCCGCAGCGCCAGGACGCGGGAGGGCAAGCTGCAGGTGGAACTGGCCCAGCACCAATACCTGCTGCCCAGGCTGGAGGGACAGTGGAGCCATCTTGAAAGGCTGGGCGGTGGCATCGGCACCAGGGGTCCCGGCGAATCGCAGATCGAGACAGACCGCAGGCTGATCAGGAAGCGCATCAGCAACATCGGCAAACAGATCGAGGCTGTAAGGCGTCACCGCGAGCTTTACCGCAGGCAGCGGAAGAAGGCCAACACGCCCCTGGTAGCACTGGTGGGCTATACCAATGCAGGCAATAGCACGCTGCTGAATTCCATCTGCCAGTCTGACGTGGTAACAGAGGACAAGCTTTTTTCCACCCTTGACCCGGTTACCAGGAGGCTGAGGTTGTCTGACGGGCGCACCATTTTGCTGACCGACACGGTCGGTTTCATACACAGACTGCCCACCCTCATCGTGGCCGCCTTCCATGCCACGCTGGAGGAGCTTGACGAGGCAGATCTGCTGCTGCATGTTGTTGACATAACCAGCCCTGAGGCGGTCAACCAGGGCCTGACCGTGGAGGGCATTTTACGAAAGCTTAAGCTGGATGAGAAGCCACGCATCACGGTAATCAACAAGATGGACCGTGTGGTGGAGAACCTTGAAGAGGCGCAGAACGTGTACTACGAGGTTAAATCAACGCCGGAATCGACCATTGCGGTTTCAGCCTTAAAGAACTGGAATCTTGATAAGTTGCTGGAGATGACGGGCACATTTCTTGCCGCATCAAACCCGGTAATCGAGGGTACAGGGAGTTATTAAACATTTAAGCATGTTGCCGTGTCGTACACTGTACCTTTCCCGTCATTGAGAGTCTGTATTATAATTAAGCCATGAACGTAGCAAGCGTCCCTGACCTGCGCCGGCTGCTCGATGACTTTCTTGAATACCTGGTAGTTGAGAAATCGCTGTCGGTTTTAACGGTGCGCAATTACCGTCATTACCTTACGCGTTTCCTGACCTGGATGGAAGACAATTCCGTTCCCCTATCGCCCTCAAATATCGATTTGGAGTTAACCGGACGGTTCCGTCTCTTCCTGGCCAACTACCTGGACAAGAACGGTTCTCCCCTGGGGAAGGCCACGCAAACTTACCATATAATCGCCCTGCGTTCCTTTTTGCGCTACTTAGTCATTCGCCGGGACCTGCCCGTGCTCAACCCTGACAAGATCGACCTGCCTAAAACCGAGTCCCGCGTCATAGAATTTCTCAACGCAGATCAATTGACCCGTTTGCTCAACAGTCCGGAGATTTCCAACGAGATTGGTTTACGCGACAAGGTCATACTCGAGTTGTTTTTCAGCACCGGTTTACGCGTCTCGGAGCTTACAAAGTTGAACCGCGACCAGATCAACCTGGAGACGCAGGAATTCAGTGTTAAGGGAAAGGGCAGCAAGGTTCGCCTGGTCTTTATCTCCGATACCGCCTCGGAATGGCTGAAAAGGTACATGGTTGTGCGCAAGGACAATTACAGGCCGCTATTTATCCGCTACAGCCGTGACAAATCGGAGGCCAAACAGGGTGAAAAAATGCGCCTGACACCGAGGTCCGTAGAGCGGATAGTCAAAAAGTACTCCAAAAAAGCCGGGCTGCCCTTTGATGCCCATCCGCATACTTTGAGGCATTCTTTTGCCACCGACCTGCTTATCCAGGGCGCCGACCTGAGGTCTGTACAGGAGATGCTGGGACATGAGAGCATTCGCACCACCCAGGTCTATACCCATGTCACCAACAAGCACCTCAAAGAGGTATATAAAAAGTACCACAGCCGGAAATAACGTTATGTCAAATACTTTTCTATTCGCCACGGAGGTTGATATGAAGGAATACGAAGCCATTGTCATCGGCGGCGGGCCTGCAGGCCTGACGGCCGGCCTTTACCTCTCAAGGTACGGCCTGAACACCCTGCTGATCGAGCGCATGCTCCCGGGCGGGCAGATCGTCAATGCCGGCCGTGTTGAGAATTACCCCGGGTTCCCCGGGGGTATATCGGGCATGGAACTCGGCCAGCTGATGCAGGAGCAGGCCCTTAAGTTCGGCCTCAACATCGAGACGGCGGACGTCACCGCTATCAGGCAGGCGGGCAAGGGCTTCGAAGTAATCACCGAAGAAGGGACTTACCGGGCAGCGGCCGTGGTCATAGCCTCCGGCTCCAACTACCGTAAGATGGGGATCGAGCACGAGGACCGCCTGACCGGCCGCGGCGTGTCCTACTGCGCCACCTGCGACGGCTTCCTTTTCAAGGGCAAGGACGTGGCCGTGGTGGGCGGCGGCGACACGGCGGTGTCGGATGCCCTGGAATTGAGCCAGCATGCAGGCCGGGTCTACGTCATACACCGCCGCGACCAGCTGAGGGCCAGCCAGGTGCTACAGCGGGCCGCCATGTCAGTACCCAATATCCAGTTCATCTGGAACTGCGTAGTGGACAGGCTCGAGGGTGAGGCGATGCTGAGTGGGGTGATGATAAAAGATGTAAAGACGGGCGTAGTCTCCCCGCTGCGTGTTGACGGCGTTTTTGTGGCCATCGGATTGATACCCAACAGCGATCCTTTCAGAGGATTTATTGAGCTCGATGAAGCCGGCAACATACCTACCGATGAAACGATGCGTACAGCCCTCCCCGGCATATTTGCCGCCGGCGATATCCGGAAGAACTCCGCCCGCCAGGTTGCCGCCGCGGTGGGCGACGGTGCGGTTGCAGCCAAATCAGCTTTCGGCTATCTCAAAGGGAGCTAAATAATACTCCCTGGCTATGGGTGCGAAGTAATCGCAACAATCGTGATCACGCCGTCTGATGGACCATAATACCAGAATATCCTGTAGGCCGCGGCTGTTTTATGCTCTGCATATGCTTCAAAAACCTTTTCTCCGTTCGGGCCTTTCAAACTGATGTATTCGTGAGTCTGGAGGCTGTTGTGCCTGGGGTCACGTGACAGGAACTTAACGCCCTTTTTGACAGAATTGTAGCGCCCCTTCCGGGAGGGATCATCCTTGAGAAGTCTGTAAGTCCGCTCCGCCTCCCCTGTCCACAGTAACTCGAACAAGATATATTGCCTTACAGGGTGCCGAGGTCAACTTTTGATACTTTACCCTGTGCAGCATCGGAAAGTCCGCGCCTGATCGACGCCACAGCGGTCGGATTATTGAATAACCATGCTTCCGAAGCCGGGATGGTTACCTGCGGATCCAGTATGATTTGCCCGGTGCTGTTAGCATATATGTGGTAACTGGTTCCCTCCCGCACCTTAATCTTATGTAAAACTATTCTTTTCTTGGCGTCCGGTTTAACGCTATCCGCAATCTTTTCGAAATCCGTGTCCTTTATTACCATAGTCATTATGAAAACATTTTACCGTCTGTGGGAATATTTGTCAAGTGGGTTTTTCCCACCTATTAGAAATATATGGAATAATTCAGGGGCTTACGACAGTTGGAGTGAACCAGCGGCTGTGGGGAAACCGTCAGACGAAATGGTGGGCTCGGCAGGTTTCGAACCTGCGACCAATCGGTTATGAGCCGACCGCTCTGCCACTGAGCTACGAGCCCACTCTCTCCAAGATTGTTGCTGCTCCCTGCCCCATCCCCACGCACATCGTTGCCAGACCGTATCTCGCCTTGCGGCGCGCCATCTCGTGGGTCAGCGTGGTAAGCAGCCTGGCCCCACTGCACCCCATGGGATGACCCAGGGCAACAGCCCCACCGTTGGGGTTTACCTTTTTCTCGTCAATATCCAGTTCTCGAATGGCGACCATAGCCACTACAGCGAAGGCTTCGTTTATCTCCGCTACATCTATATCGGCTATAGTCAGACTTGCTCTTTCTAATGCTTTCTTTGTCGCCTGGACGATGCCAAGACCCATCAGCTTGGGATCGACCCCGGCCACAGCCATGGATAGCACCTTTATCTTGGGCTTCAGGCCCATTTCTTTTGCTTTCTCCCTCGACGTGAGCATTATCGCCGCTGCGCCATCGCTTGCTGCCGAGGCGGTTGCCACCGTGATGGTGCCGCCTAGCCGGGTAATGGGCTCGAGGGCAGCCATGATATCGAGAGAGGTATAAGACCTCGGGTTCTGGTCTCTATCTATCAGCTTCTTGCCGCCGTTTTCTAAAGGTACTTCCACCGGGACTATCTCGTCTCTGAACCTGCCCTGTTCTTGAGCAGCTATCGCCTTCTGATGGCTCCTCAGAGCGTACTTTTCTTGCTCCTCCCGGCTTATATTATACATCTCCGCCAGGTTCTCCGCAGTCAAGCCCATCGATGAGGAGCTGCGATCGACAAGCCCGAACCGCTTTGGGTTCAAGTCTGCCCCAGCCCCTTCGGGGAGATGGGTCATACTTTCGATTCCGCCAGCGATAAACACATCGCCATAGCCTGCCATTATTGCCTGAGCAGCGCTATGGACTGCTGTCATGCCGGAAGCACACTGGCGATTTATAGTCTGAGCAGCTACACCGAAAGGCAAGCCAGCCATAATTGCGATGTACCGGGTGATGTTCATCGCCTGCTCGCCGCTCTGGGTAGCGCAGCC
>JAPLHM010000047.1 GCA_026389635.1 Chloroflexota bacterium
ATAACAATATGGACCTGGACAAACTTAACAGCTATTACTTTGAGACGGGACCTATCCGGCCTCCCAGCGAGGCTTATTCACTGTTGATCCGCGCCACACGCAATTGCCCCTGGAACAGGTGCTCTTTCTGTCAAACCTATAAAGGACGAAAATTTGAGCCGCGGCCCACTGAGGACGTGATAAAGGATATCGAAACGGCCAGGGCGATAGTGGAGGGCATAAAGGAGCTCGGATTGAAAAACGGCTTCGGCAACCAGCCGCGCGAGGTGGCTGCCTATATACACGGCTTAGTCACCAATAACGACTCCGTCAGGCAGGTGTCACTCTGGCAGTGGGCAGGCGGCAGGTCAGCCTTCCTGCAGGATGCCAATAGCATCGTAATGCGTCACGCAGACCTGCTGGAAGTGGTCTCAGCCCTCAAAGACAACTTCCCCGAGCTCGACCGTATCACGTCCTATGGCCGGTCAAAAACGGCAGCCAAGAAAAGCGTGCAGGAGTTTATCGAGCTGAGGCAGGCCGGGCTGTCGCGCATCCATATCGGTATGGAGAGCGGCTCGGACGCCGTGCTCAAATTCGTTGATAAGGGGATGACCGCGGATGACCATGTCAAAGGTGGCCTTAATATAAAGGAAGCCGGTATAGAGCTGTCGGAATACTACATGCCGGGACTGGGCGGCAGGCAATGGTCGAAGGAGCATGCGGAACAATCGGCAAATGTCCTCAACCAGGTGGACCCGGATTTTATCAGGCTGCGGACGTTGATGATGGGTGAGACCCTTGCTCTCTGGGTCAGTGTGCAGTCAGGTGAATACGATATGCTGGCCGAGGACGAGATCGTAAGGGAAATCGGTGAATTCATTTCGAAGCTGGATTTCACGGGCGAGTTAAAGAGCGATCATATACTCAACCTGCTGCCTGAACTGGAAGGGAAATTTCCGGAGGCTAAGCAGGCTTGCATAGATACCGTTGAACGCTACCTCGAAATGCCTCTCAAGGAGAGGCTGAATTACCGCCTGGGAAGGCGGGCCGGGCTTTACGAGAAGCTTAACGATATCTACGACGCTGCCAAATATGAAAAGATAGACGCGGCCATGCGGCGCGTGGGAGCAGATACCGCCGGGAAGGTGGACGAGCTGATCGATGGTATGAAGAAGCGCTTCATTTAGACGTAAAATTATGTTAATATATCCTGCCCCGGTCAGCAAGGACTGTATTTAAGGCTTCCCGCCATGTTGAATTAAACCTGCAACCAATTAACGGTTGCTGCGTTATAAGACGAAGAAACTAAAGGAGAAATATGAAAAAATTAGTCGTTTTAGCCACGATCATAGCCATATTTGCCATGCTGCTGCCGGCATGCACCACAGTGCGGCCGCAACTCCACCCGGTGGCGGGTACATTTGTAGAATCACAATTGGGTGAAAGCGCGCAGACGCTTAACTGGATCATTGCCACCGACGGCGGGGCCTCCAGGCAGTACGCCAGGTTCATGGTGGAACCCCTGGCCGTTTTCGATAACCAGTACAAGCTCCAGCCGAGGTGTATAGCCAAAGCAGTGGAGGTATCGCCGGACGGACTTGTATACACTGTCACCATCAGGAATGACCTGAAATGGAGCGACGGGGCCAGTGTGACTGCGGATGACTACGTTTACACCATAAACAACATCATGCTGGCGGACTGGATCGACTGCGCCGACAAATACCGCTGGCAGGAAATGGCAGGCGGCAATTTGATGCCGGTTACAGCAGAAGCGGTAAGCGGCACGGTTTTCAAGGTCGTCCGCAAGACCGCCGACCCCAACTTCGAATACGCCATATACGACCTGATGCCGTATCCTAAAAATATCGCGCGCAACTACGAGAACAGCCCCGATGAATTTAAATCCGCGCCGGAGTTCAACAATATGACCTACTGCGGCAACATGGGCCCCTACAGGGCGACTGCCTGGACCACTGCCGAGGGCCTGTTGATGGCGCGTAACCCGGATTACTACCTCGGCAAGGAAACCGGCGCCCCTTACTTCGAGAAATATGTCATCAACCAGCCCGGCCTGCAGCAGTCCATTAACGAGGGACTGAACAACGGGCAGATATCTTACGCGTTTATTGAACCGCAGGACGCCAATACTTTCCGCAATAACAAGGACCTTAAAGTCGTTACGGTCCCATCGGGCCAGTTCTTAATGGTGGCCTATAACCAGCGCGACAACGGCTGGGCCGGTTTAAAAGACCCCAAAGTCAGGCAGGCCCTGTCGATGGCCATCGATAAGCCGGCCGTGATCAACGACATCTTCGGCGGCTATGCCGAGCCGGCCTACGGCGTTATCCCCCCGTATTCCCCCTGGTACAACGAGAACGTGGTCCAGAAATATGGTATGAACACAGCTGCCGATGCTCAGAAGGCCATTGACCTGATAAAAAGCGCCGGCTACGAGATGAAGGATGTCGACGGCAAGCAGCGCTTTGTGGACAAGGACGGCAAACCCATCAAACTGGTCCTGCCGGTTGCCATAGACAGCGAGGTGCAAAAGGGGGCGGCTTACATCATCGGCCAGAACCTGAATAATATCGGGTTTGAAATTGACCCCAAGTACCAGGTGCAGGATTTTGTCGCACGCGAGATTTACGTGAACAAGCTGCCTGGCAGCGAAAGCACACCGGATTATAACAGCGGACCGGGGGCGGTCAGCAGCCAACCGTGGGACCTTGTGATCCTGTCGTCATTCGGCGACCCCCTGACCATCGGCCGCAGCGAGATTTTCTTCTCACCGGCCGGCAGGTTGAATATCTTCGGCTTTTTTAATGAAAAGGTTGATGCCCTGTACAAGAAGGCAGCCTCCGCGGAGGCCGTAGACCCGGTCAAGCGGCAGAAGATATACGATGAACTGGCACAGGCCATTTCTGAAGCTCAACCCGTGGATTTTCTCGTCTACTACAAGGATAACTTCGCCCTGGCTGACAAGGTCAAGGGAGTTGAACCCGGGGTCAATATGTTTTACAACTTCCAGTCCTGGTACACGCAGTAAATAAGGCCGCAAAAATAGCCAGGGGGTACAAGATTGAATAAGGTCAGATTAAGGAATGGTTTCGCGGCGGTTCTGACGGCCGTGCTGTTGACAGTCTCGCTGGCAGGCTGCGCGGCGCCTGTTCCCAAAGGCAATTTTATCGAGGGCGATGTGGCCGGCGGTGAGGCCGAAACACTCAACTGGATACTTGCCGCCGACGCTTCCTCCTTTGGATACGTCGGTTACACGCTGGAATCCCTGGCAAATTACGATAACAAGTTCAATATCGTGCTGCGCTGCTTGGCCAAAGATATCGAGATCTCCCCCGATGGCCTGATTTATACCATTACCATCCGCGACGACCTCAAGTGGAGCGACGGTTCACAGGTGACAGCGGAGGATTATGTCTATACGCTCAAGAACCTCATGTTTTCAGACTGGCTCAACTACAATTATAAGGATGACTGGCAGGAGGACGTCGACGGCAAGAAGGTTTTCGTGACCCCCGCCGTGGTCAGTGACACGGCTTTCACAATAACACGGCGATCAGTGCAACCTGAGTTTGTTTACACGCTGTATAACCTGATGCCCTACCCTAAATATATTGCGGTCAAGTACGAGGGAGATGTGGATGCCTTTACCCAGGCCAAAGAGTTCAATGACCTCTCGTATACGGGCAACCTCGGGCCTTATAAGTTCAAACAGTGGCTGAAGAATGATAAATATGTCCTGTCGAGGAACCCCGGGTACTTCATGGGCAAGGACGACCGGGCGCCATTTTTCGAGGAATATGTAGTCAAAATGTTCGGCACTTCGGCGGTCATGCAGGCCGCCCTGGAGGCGGGCGATATAACCTATTGCGGGATCGAGCCGCAGAACGTTGCCAGGTATATGAAACTGCAGAGCATCAACGTCTATACGGTGCCGACGCGCGGCTATAACATCATCGCTTATAACCAGAGGGATAATGGTTGGGAAGGCCTGCGCAACAAGGAAGTCCGGCAGGCTCTTTCCATGGCGGTAGATAAGGAAACTATTGCTAAGAAAATCTTCCTGGGCTTCGCTGAACCGGCTTACAGCTTTATCCCTTCGAGTTCTCCCTGGTACAGCGATAACACTGTTCTGAAGCTGGGTGTGGCCCCGCTTAACGATAAACAGAAGGCCATGCAGATGCTCAAGGCTGCGGGATACGAATATACCAAAAGTGACGGCCGTGACGTCCTGCTGGGCAAAGACGGCAAGCCGGTCAAGTTGCTCATGGTTACTACCCCCGGCAGCGATGTGGTGGAATCTATGTCGCTGCTGATCAAGCAGGAACTGGCGTCCATAGGTATCGATGTCGAGGTCAAATGGGTGCAGTGGCCTACCCTCCTGCGGCAGTACATGATGAATAAGGAGCCGGGCACTGAACAGGAAGCGAGGTATAACAACGGG
>JAPLHM010000326.1 GCA_026389635.1 Chloroflexota bacterium
GGATAGATGATGAAGACGGCGGCTGGGACGAACTATTGTCATTTGGATTGCTGACAGAAATGGCTCCATTTTTGAAGGTAAGCATTGGCTGCGCGCCATTAAAAGCAAATACCAAGCATATCAATATTAGAACCACTACCAAGACTATCTGTTTAACCAAATCCAAACCACCCTTCATAACCGCTATTATAGACTATCTATAGGAAAAACAATAACGCATGGTAACGGAGGAAAAATGTTAGCTTCCCAATTAAAAAGGGGGGAATTCCAGCGGCAATGTTACCCAATCCGTTACCTTCACGAGTGCGCATCACCCAATTAAAGTGTGAATCCGTCAGGCTTTCAATTAGATTGATGTCTGCTTCACGTGAAGTCGCCTGACTTCTTGCCCCGCAGTGCCGCCATCTTCTGCTCTATGCGCCTCTCCTCGTCCGTGGTTTTATATGACTCAAGGAAGCCCTTTTTAAACTCCGGGAAAACGCCTTCAGCGATGGCGTTCCTTGCCTGCTCTATCAGCTTCTGCATGAAGAAGAGGTTGTGGATGGTGGCCAACCGGTAGGCCAGCAGTTCTTCGCACTTGAATAGGTGGTGCAGGTAGGCGGCTGAGTAGTTGCGGCAGGCGAAGCATCTGCAGCCTGCCTCGACAGGTTCCATGTCCTCCCTGTAAGCTGAACGCCTGATGTTCTTCCTGCCCTCACTGGTATAAAGGGCGCCGTTGCGGGCCACCCTGGTAGGTAAAGCGCTGTCAAATATATCTATACCCCTGGAAATGCCCTCCACGATGTCTTCCGGCGATCCCACGCCCATCAGGTACCTTGGCCTGTCGGCGGGCATGTATTGCACAGTGGTTTCGACCATCTCCCACATCTGCGTTTTGGGCTCGCCCAGGCTGAGTCCGCCGATGGCGTAGCCGGGAAAATCCAGCGAGGTTATCTGCTCTGCCGCAGCCCTGCGCAACTCCGGGTATATGCCGCCCTGTATGATGCCGAAAAGATGTTGACCGTTGTCGCGGTGGGCACTGCGGCAGCGCTTTGCCCACCTGAAGGTGGACTCCATGGCCCTTTCCTGCTTTTCCCTGGCATCGCCGCTCCCGGGGCACACGTCCAGCGCCATGATGATGTCCGCCCCCAGTACCTCCTGCATGGACACGGCGGATTCCGGGGTGATGCTATGCTCGCTGCCGTCTATGTGGGAGCGGAATACCACGCCCCCATCGGTCAGCTTGCGGAATGATGACAGGCTGAATACCTGGTACCCGCCGCTGTCGGTGAGTATGGGGCCGCCCCAGCGCATGAAACGGTGCAGTCCGCCGGCTTTCTTTATCACGTCTATGCCGGGCCTCAAATAGAGATGGTAGGCGTTGCAGAGGACCATCCTGACCCCGATCTCATCCAGGTCTGAGGTGGTCAGACTCCGCACAGTAGCCTGGCTGCCGACCGGCAAAAAGATGGGGGTGGGCACAGTCCCATGAAGAGTAGTCATCTCTGCCAGCCTCGCCCCGGAACCGCCGCATTTATTTAACAGCTTAAACATATAGTGTCCCGGCCGGCCTCACAGCAACCACGCATCTGCGGCCATAATAGTGAATACTATTCCAAGGTAGGGAAAGGCGGACAGTTTATATACCGTCCAGGCATTTTTTGATGAAGGCGCCAGCAACAGGCGGGCGCTGGCAAATACCATCAGCAGGCTGAGCAGCACCGCCACGGCCAGGTACAGCCAGTGGAGTATGCCCGACAGGAAGTAAATCAGGACTCCCACAACCGAAAGCGCCAGGGACAGCACGGCCAGCAATTTAATAATCTTCCTGTCCGGCCAACTGAGGGGAAAATAGTGCAGGCCGGCACCCTCATA
This sequence comes from Chloroflexota bacterium, assembly GCA_026389635.1. Taxonomy (GTDB): domain Bacteria; phylum Chloroflexota; class Dehalococcoidia; order GIF9; family UBA5629; genus CAIMUM01. The sequence goes on from JAPLHM010000326.1 coordinate 1,855, forward strand.
GTCGGAGCGGTTGGCCAGCATGAGCGTCCAGACATGCAGGGGTGTCCAGGCGGCGATTAAACAAAAGAAGAGGACGGGCATAACTGCTATCACGGGCTGCTGGCTGATGGCGTACCAGCCTATCAGCACGGGTGAACTGCCGGCGATAATGCCGAAATAGGTGCACGAGACGGTCTTGCGCAGTATCCCGGACGCCAGTATGCCCACCAACCCGATGGCAAAACACAGCGGGGACAAAAGCCAGGCCAGAACCAGACCAACCACGATGAGAACTGCTATGAGGGGCAGCACCTTCTGTGGCGGCTTTATCCTGCCCGCCGCGAGGGCCCTTTTGCAGGTGCGGGCCATCCTGGCATCCACATCGCGGTCCAGGTAGTTTGTCAGCCCGTTGGCGCCCGCGCTGCCGCAGGTTATGGCTATTACAGTCAATATGAAGACATTGATAGGGAAGGCCCCACCCGCCACCGCAGCCGACACGACGGCCGAGCAGGCGCCGATAAAAACCAGCAGGCCGGTTTCCCGGGGCTTGAGAACATTCAGGTAATCTGATATCACGGGACGATCACAACCAGTTAATTATAGGGAAGGGGGCGCCTGTTGCGAAATCTGGGAGCCCACGGAGATTTCATCAAGGTAAGCCTGCAGAATGACCGTTGCAGCAGCGGCATCGATCTCCTTTCTCAGGCGCTCTCTTTTTTTGCGGGCATCCCGAAACTTTCGGCCGGTGGCAGCGGCATCTATCTTCCCTTTTAGCTTTTTACCGCCCTCGCGCAACTTCTGACCGGCGGTAACGGATGTGAGCCGCTCATCCTGCATGACAGTTTCCACGGTAATCTGCCCTTTTATTTTTCCGTTAAAATCCATCACCTTATGGGCCTGCTCGCCTACGGAGCCGTCAAGCAAGTAGGGAAGCCCTATCACCAGCCTGCCGATATCATATTGCTTGAGCAGCGCCGTTATCTCGAGCACGGCGGATTCGTCGTCCTTGCGAATTATGGTTTTAAGTGGGCTGGCCAGTGTCTGCGTCGGGTCGGATACAGCGATACCTATCCTCCTGTCGCCGATGTCCAGGCCCATGATCCTATGCACGGCCGGCCTTCAGCATTTCCTCTATTATCGCCGGGACCTCGCCCAGGGCCTCATCGATTTTGGCGCCGTCTTTGGCCCCCGCCTGAGCCATGTCCGGCTTGCCGCCGCC
>JAPLHM010000191.1 GCA_026389635.1 Chloroflexota bacterium
GTGTTGTTGGGGGGCACGACCTTTGCCTTATATCCCTGGCTGACTATGTAGCCGGCGATTTCCGTGCAGATGCGGTGCGCGCGCTGGTTCTTGATGCCCTGGTCGACGTTATGAGGCACCGGTGATATCTTGCCGAAGAAGTCGTAGATGGCATTGACATCCAGCGGCAGGGCAATTGATACGATGGATTTGGCGCCCCGCATGATAAAGCCCGGGTCGAGCGAAGCCGGCCCGTCCATGCGGTCCGGTCCTGCAACGCCTACCAGCGCGGCGCCGGCGTTTTTGGCGAAATCCTTAATGTTTTCTTCTAAACATAGCATGAAAGTGACCTCCTGAATAATATGTAATTTAAGTACGGCTGATTAATGACAGCACCATTTCAGTAAAACTGTCTATATATTTGTCCAGAGTGTAGTTCTTCTTGAAATACCAGCGCTTAAGCGCCCACATATCGCCCATGGATACAATCGTGCCAGCCACCAGGTCAGTATCGGTGGCTTTGAACACACCGCTTTTGCAGCCCTTCTTTATGATGCGGATAAACACATCGTGCAGATGTGAGTTAGTCTCAATAATGGGCAAACGCAGGGATGGTGAAAAACTGCCCATTTCTTTATAAAGGAAAACGGTGCCTTCCCAGTTGGCGTGGTGATATCTGATGTAGCGGTCTATAGCAATCTTGAGCGCTTCCCGCGGCTCAAGGGTTTCACATAAATCATTGATCTCTTTTATTAATTTGCGGGCCCGGTCAATGCCGTAGTTGAAAGCCAGGTAAATGATATCCTCGCGTGTTCCGACGTAATGATAGAGGTTGCCGATGGTCATGCCGCTGGCGCGGGCAATTTCCCTGATGCCGGTTTTCTGAATTCCCCTGGCGGCGATCAGGTGCAAGGCCGCCTGGATAATCTGACGGCGCCTGTCTTCAACCAGGCCATTGTTGGGACTGAATGTTCTTACAGTTGACACTTCGGCCTTCACCATGCTACCATCCTCGAGCAATTGTTGTATATCGAACATTTGATAGATTAGACTATTTTTAAGATTTAGTCAAGTGGAGGAAAGCGAGATGAAGTCACGCTGCGCGACCTGTCCGATGAAAGCGAAGGCAGAGAAAAACCCCAGGGCTCTAATGAGTAGGCTCTGGAAATGGCACACCACCTGGTGTCCCGGGTGGAAAGCCTACCAGAAAGAACTGGCCCGGCAGGGGCCACAGGGGAAATAAATACCGGGATCAAATAGATATGAAAATATTGATAACGGGATGCAAAGGCGGTATCGGGCTTGATGCAGCCAGGCGCCTGGCTGCCAGGGGTCACACCATCTATGCGACGGTGCACAATGCAGCGTCGGTTGACAGCGTCAGGGCCGCGTTCGGGGAAAATGCAGCGAACGTGACTGTTGAGAAGCTCGATGTCATGGACGCGGCGGACAGGGAAAAAGCCGGCAAGCGGGATATAGACGTCCTGATAAATAATGCCGCCATCGGAGATTCCGGTCCGCTGGCCGAGATTGAGATTGAGAAGATCAGGCGTGTCATGGATGTAAACGTTTTCGGCGCACTCGAGCTTACCCGCAAATTTATTCCCCGTATGGCTGAAATGAAAAGCGGTAGGATCATCTTCATCGGCTCCATGGCCGGACTCATGCCCACCCCTTTCCTGGCGCCCTACGGGATGTCCAAGTTCGCCCTTGAGAGCGTGGCATTTTCACTGCGGACCGAATTGAAACCCTTTAGTATCGACGTTGTCATGGTTAATCCAGGAGGTTATCACACCGATTTCAACCAGAAGAACATAGGCAAGAAATACGAATGGATAGATAGCAGCGTACTTTACAAGGGGCACATGGACGTTATCAAGAAGTCAGAGAGTATGATCATACGGTCAGAGCTAAAGGATACGTCCAGCATAGCCCGGCAGATCGTCAGGGCCGTAGAAGATAAGAGGCCCAAAAGGCGCTATGTGGCGCCCGCCTGGCAGTGGTGGTTGATCCCGCTGCTGAGGGAAAGGGCGTAGACGCAACAACAAAAAGAACCGGCCCGGCGGAAATTTTGATCCGCACAGACAGATATTTGCACGGCACTTGACAGGTAAAAATAAAGTATTATAATAAATGACTGACTGACGGTCAGTCATTTTGTTGATCATAAAATTGATGCGGCGAGTGAGATATTAGGAGGCAAGTTAATGAACCTGGCCAACCTGTATGAAGACGGGGTACGGAAATTCGGTGAATACGACGCCTGCTATTTCGAGGGCAAATGGTTTACCAATAAGGAATTGAACAGGAGGGCCGACCGTCTCGGCAATGCGCTGAAATCGCTGGGTATAAAGAAGGGCGACCGTGTGGTCACCCAATTGCCTAATTGTATCGAGATATTTGTCGTCTTCAATGCAGTTTACAGAATGGGCGCGGTCATCGTCCCCATGAATCCCATACTCAAGCCGGACCAGATATCATATATTTACAGGGACTGCGGGGCAAAGGCGGTTATCACCAGTTCAGACTACCTGCCCTGGATCACCGCAGCCCGGGCTAATGCCCCTGACCTCAAACATATCATCCTCATTGATAAAACCGATGTGCCGGAGACGCTGTATTTCGGCAGGTTGCTGGAGGATGGCAGCGATGAGTGCCGCATCGAGGATATGGAGAACGACGACCTGGCAGCTCTCATCTATACTTCCGGCACAACGGGCAATCCCAAAGGGGTGATGCACACCCATTACACGCTCTGGATAAACGCGGTCTGCTTCGCCGATTTCCAGTTCCTGTGCGCTCCCACAACCGTCAGCAACACAGTGCGGCAGATGGATGAAAAAACTCACAGCATGGTGGAAACGCAGCAGACGGTGACCGGGTCCAACCGCAATATCCTCTTCCTGGCGGTTTTACCCCTCTCCCACTCGTACGGTATCTCATTCCTCAACTTCGGCGCCCTGGTAGGCGGGAGGTTCGCCGTCATGAAATGGTGGAACCCCGCCGAAGCCCTGCGGCTGATACAGGAATTGAAAATAGCCTACATCGCCTTCGTGCCCACCATGTACGTGCACCTGCTCGACCACCCGGACCTGGCCAACTACGACCTGTCCTCGCTCAAGTTCTGCGCCTGCGGGGCCGCCGCCCTTGATCCCGAGGTCGGCCTCAAGTGGAAGGAGAGGACCGGTGTCCACATCCTCGAAGGCTGGGGTATGACGGAGTCAGGCGCCACCACCTCGGCCAACCCGGGATACTGCCCCCCGAAGTATGGCTCCATTGGCATAAACATGCTTTCCTGCAACAGAATGAGCGTGTTCGACAATAATGACCGTGAACTGCCGGCCGGGGCCACCGGTGAACTGGTTATCAAAGGAGCGGCTGTTATGAAAGGTTACTGGAACCTGCCGGAGGAGACAGCGGAGACGCTTAAGAACGGCTGGCTGCACACAGGTGACATCGGCTACCGGGACGAGGACGGCTATTTCTATATCACCGACCGCAAAAAGGACCTGATCATACGCGGCGGCGAAAACATATCACCCAAAGAGGTGGAGGATGTCATTTCCAGCCATCCCGGGGTGGCCGAAGCGGCCTGTATCGGCATTAAAGACCGCGTTTATGGAGAGGAGGTCAAGGCCTTCGTAGTGCTAAGGCCGGGGGAAAAGTGCAGCGAGCAAGACATTATCGAGCATTGCGGGAAATCCCTGCCTTCGTTTAAAACTCCCCGGCAGGTGCAGTTTATTGATGCCCTGCCCAAGAATATTTTGGGCAAAATGCTAAGGGCGGAGCTGCGCAAGCAGGGATAACCAGGAGTCAATGAACTTAAATAATTATAAGCCGGAGGAAAGCGATGTATGAGTTTGGCAGCCAGGCATGGCTGGATGCTTTTGTAGCAGCTATCAACGGGAGCAAGAAATACGAGGAGGCGGCCAGGGATTGGGAAGGGGATTTTTATTTCATACTGGAACCCGGTGGCTCGGTGACCGAAAGAAAATTCATGTATCTCGACCTGTGGCACGGTAAGTGCAGGAGCGCGGAAATCGTTGAGGAGAAGGACAAGGACAAGCATAAACCAGAATTCACCATTGCCGGGAACCTGGCGATCTGGAAACAAATCAGGGAGAAAAAAATCGAGGCGACGCAGGCGCTGCTGACCCGGCAGTTGAAGCTGTCGGGCAACATCGGCAAGGTCATGCGCGCAACCGGCGCCACGCGTGAGCTGTCGAATGCGACATCGGCAGTGCCGACCATATTTCCGGAGTGAGTTTGCTGACTGCGGGAGACGTGTAAGATGGCAGCGCTAAGAGGCTACAGGCGATTATCTTTTCTCACCGATATCAGGGGCATTAAGAACGCAATCGGCGAGATGAAGGGACGGGGCCATCCCAAACAGCCCCGCTTAAATACGCAGTACGTCCCTGCCCCCGCTGACCCGGCGCTGGACGAGCAATGGTTCAGGAATACCATCACACAAAAAATAGAAAATCACCCGCTGAATGCCATGGAGTATCCGTTTGCAGGTGAGGGGATATTCGACCAGCCGCTGGTGGGCTTTGTGCGCGGGGATGACCCCATTTTCCTGCAGTACAAGAAAATCATCGGTCCCCACCACCTGACCCCGCAGGAATGGATGGCCTGGCAGGCTGCCAATAACGGCGTCCCCGCTCCCAGTTCAAGCGAACTGAGCGTAGTGTCTTTTATATTGCCCATAACTGAGAGGACCCGGCAGGAGAACGCAGCCATGGCCGACTGGCCCTCCGAGCGCTGGGCGCATA
>JAPLHM010000297.1 GCA_026389635.1 Chloroflexota bacterium
AAACATAATCTCAGAGCCCGGCCAAACGGGCACATTAAACTGTCGCAATAGCTCCATCACGGGATACAGGACATAGACACCTACCACCGCCCCGTAAATACTGACAATGCCGCCGAAAACCGTCCATATAATCACCTGGAATGATAATGTCATGTCCAGCGTCGCAGGGCCGGCTATCTTCAAAAAGTGAGCATATATTCCACCGGCCAATCCGGCGAAAAAACCGCCTACAATAAAAGCAAACAGCTTGTACCTTATCGTGTTTATCCCCGTGGCGCGCGCCGCGATCTCGTCCTCGCGGATGGCATGTAGTATGATACCCGTCCGGACCAGGCCGCTCTTGGAATCGGTGAGTTTCCACATAATGAACACCGATATAAGCATCGCAATCAATGCAATGTAATAGTCGGACATCCTGGAGCCTGATAGAGCTGGCAGACCCGAGATACCGTGCTCACCTCCGGTTACATCGGGGAAGGCCTTGATGATGCCAAGCAGTATAAGCGGCATCGCCAGTGTGACCAGAGATAAATAAGGCCCCCTCAACCTGAGTGCAGGTAAACACATGACCACCCCTGCTAAAGTCGCTGCTACAGCCCCCAGAGGTATGGTCAGCCATGGTTGTAGTCCCAGATATTTATTCAACAGCGCTACCGTATACGCTGCTACCCCAAAGAAAAATGCGTGGCCGAAACTTACCTGACCTGTATATCCTGATACAAAGTCCCAGCTAACGGCAAAGATCACGAAGATGTTAACCAGGATGAGAACAAAGAGGATGTACGGTTCCTGCGTTATAAGCGGGATAAAAAACAAGGTTATAAAAAAAATGAAGGCGATAAGTCTGCCGGGTATGGCAAATATCTCACCCTGGATATCTTTAAATAGCCTGCGTAACACCTACAGTCTCTCCTCTTCGAAGACTACGCCGTACAGTCCCTCAGGCCTGACCACCAGTATTATAACCATGACCAGCAGGGCGATGGCGCCTCGCAGGAACGAGCCGCCCGGAAGGTAGAACACAACGGCTACCTCGACAAACCCGATGATGAAAGCCCCGATCAGGCTCCCTTTAATGCTGCCCAAACCGCCCAGTACAACGATGGCCATGATCATTACCAGCGGGGACATCCACATATACGGATAGACAACCCAGAGCGGCGCTACCACGATGCCGGCTATGGCGGCCAGCGCTGCAGCTATGCCCATAGCTACCAGCAGTATATTGGAAACGTTAATCCCCATCAGGTTGGCAATTTCAGTATCCTGGGCGGTGGCCCTGATGGCGATGCCCAATTTTGTTTTTGACAGCAGCACCCAGATCGCGAACAGCACTACTGCAACCACAGCGATCGTCAGGAGGTGCTGGTAAGAGACCTTGACTCCCATAACTTCAATATAGCCCGGGATGAGCGTGGGGGCTTCCCGGAAATGGGCGCCGAAAGCCAGGATCATGCATTCCTGGAAAATGGTGGCCAGGGCCAGGGTAATAAGCATGACGGTCACCCCGTGTTCCCGTATCCGGTCGATAAACAGCTTGTAGCTCGCCAGGCCGATAATTACGGTGGCTACCAGGGTTATCAGGATCGCAGTGAATACATCTAAGCCCAGCCTGTAGGTGGTGTAAAACATACCGTAGGCTGCCAGCATGAGGAAAGATGTGTGCGCCAGGTTAACCATGCGCGCCACGCCGAAGATAAGGGAAAAGCCCACAGCCAGCAGAGCATATACCCCACCTGTCACCAGAGCCTGAACTACGAATGCCTGAAACATCGCTTACCTAAACCACTCTACTAACAAAATTTATTTATTATACATTATTTTTCAGGTTGTGCAACGGCACCCCCGGTTGCAGGTTCCGACAGCTTCACCGGATGGCATTGCTCAACTGTGCGGTCAAACCGTTAAGATATGTAAACGCTGACAGGCCGGGACCATGTCTCCCGGCCTGTCAGCCGTTGCCAAAAGAGGCTTGATCCCTACTTAGTTGCCGGAGGAATCGCCGCCGGCGCAGCCGCTGGCTGCTGGAATTTCTGAACTACCAAAGGATTAATGATGTAAGGAACAATTCCCGGGTAGTCGATGGTTTCAAATCCACCTGACCCAATCCCTTTCGCCGGCCAGACGCCCTTCAACGCCCCATTCTGCCATTGGGTGCCTATACCGGTGGTTAATCCGGGACCGTACATAATGTCGTGCGGACATGCCGGAGCCTTGGTATCCGGCCCTACTGGATAGTACTTTATCAAACCTGCAGTTGAGTTAAATTCCACTTTCTCAATCAGGGGAACCAGTACTTCCGGATCAAGGCTCTGCGCCTTTTCAACTACCCCTTTCAGCATATATACGGCATCATAGGTAGCTGCCGTGTATGAAGGGAACTGCCCGAATTTCTTCTGGTAGTTCGCAAAGAAGGGCAAAGTCTTGTCAGTTACCGCCACCCCGTCGGCATAAGTATTCAGTGTCATGACATAATTGCCCTTGCCGCCTGTGGCCTCCCAGAATCCCTGCTTCTGAGCTTCGACAACTATGCCCACAATGGCTGCCGGTATTTGCATTTCACCGGCCTGTTTGCTGAACGTCACACCAACCGGGCCTGAGAAGGTTGGGAAGATTATATGAGGATTGGTGGCTGCTATAGCCGTCAGCTCAGCGTTGACATCTGTGGCCGTATCCGACGGTCTCCATACACCTGTAACCGCCATTCCCAACTTGGGGATAGTAGCCTGGGCAGTCGTTACCATAGCATCGGCCCATGTCAATTTCTCGGCTACTATGGCAACCCTCAGAGGTTCGGTTATGTTCAGTTGCTTTTTTAATATTGTCCCGACCATGCTCAACATCTTGAAGTCACTGGTAACCAGGAAATACTCGTTATAGGGTGTAACTTTAAAAAAGTACTTATAGCGGTCGTAGTTTGTCTCTACCTTAGCCTGCAGGGCACGGGTGGCAGCGCCGGCATTCATGAATATCTTCTTGTAGTCCATGGCCACTTCCTGCATGGGTAAAACGCCCTCGGTCCTGAAGCCTCCGACTATGAAGTCCGGCTTATCCACAGTTATCAGCCTCTCCATGGCTGAAGCCGCTTCGGTGGGGTTCAATATCTCATTGCTGTCTGCCTTAATCAGCTCGATTTGATATTTCTTTCCATTCAGGTCAACCCCGCCGGCGGCATTGATTTCATCGCGCGCCAATACGGCCCCATTCCAATGGTTTTCACCTTCCATGAACTTCATCGGCCCGATTACACCGACTTTAATAACGTCTACCTTAGGTGCGGCGCAGGCTGGTAAAATCATTGATACCAAAATGATACTGACAAAGCATATGAAGAATAACCTTTTCATCCACAGACCTCCTTTAATTAATAATTGACTGAGATTTAAACCGGCTGAAATCTATAGTCCCCACGGACTACATCAAGCGCGAAATCACTGATTCTATCTAAAGCTGGCACCTCCTTCCTTTTTTGTATTCCAGACTGCTGCTTCTCCCAGACACAATTCATCCAACCATGTGGAAAAGCAATGCTTGAACATGGTCCCTGTAAAGCTAAAACCCTGCATCCGACCATATTTATGCATTATACTACATAAGTCAAGATATTTGCATGTCCACATCCCATGGATTAATGCTCTCAATTCCTGCGCGGGCAAACCGGCCCGCCCGCATAGCCGGCCAACATGCAGCCGTAAAGCGGCAAATTGACATCCGCAGTCAGAGGCATTACCATCATGTACCGATATTCATAAACCGCAAACTTGATTATATGAACAGGACGCTTTTCGGCACCAGCGGGGTCAGGGGCGTGGTCAACCAGGACCTCACTCCCGAATTATGCAGAGCTGTGGGCAGTGCGCTTGGCACATTGCTTCCCGCCGGCGCGGCCGTCTGCATAGGCACAGATTCCCGCCTGAGCAGGGAACTGATCAGGACAGCCGTGACCGAGGGACTGACCGGTACGGGAGTCAACGTGGCGCTGCCCGGCATAGTCCCCACGCCGGCCCTGGCGCTGCTTACGCGCGAGATGAGTTTCGATGCCGGTGTTATGATCACCGCATCACATAATCCACCGGAATTCAACGGCATCAAGCTTTTCAACCACGACGCCATCGGTTACAGCCGGTCCCAGGAAGAGGAGGTGGAGAAAGTTTATTACAGTGGCTCCTTCAGGACATGGCAGGCGGGGGCCGTTGAACAGCTCCCCCGCATGAAAGACCGGTATATCGAATTCATAAAAGCCCTTGTCAGCGGATGGGACTTCAACTTTGGCCTGAAGCTGCTGGTAGACCCCGGCAACGGCGCCGCAGCCAGCCTGGCCAGCGATATTTTCAAGCAATTGGGATTCAAAGTTTTTACAATTAACGATACGCCGGACGGCCGCTTCCCCGGCCGCAGCCCTGAACCGAAGGAAGACACGCTGCAGGAGACAATTAAATTCCTGCGGCAAAAGAACGCCGACCTTGCCATCTGCTTTGACGGCGATGCAGACCGAGTGGTTTTCTGCGACCAGCAGGGGTTTCTCGGCTTCAACGAGATGATCGCCTTTATTTCGAGGGCGGCCATCAAATCGTCGGGCAGGCAAACGGTGGCCACCACCGTCGAGAGCGGTATCCTGCTTGACCTGGCCATAAAAGACCTCGGCGGCAAAGTTATCAGGGGCAGGGTGGGAGACGTATATGCTGCACACCTGGCGCGGGATAACAACGCGGCACTGGGTGTGGAATCGGTGGGCGTCTACATATTGCCTACGGCCGGCTACTACCCCGACAGCGTCTTTGCCGCACTCACCCTGCTGGGCTCGATAAGGCAGGCAAGCGATATCCGCTCTTTCCTGGCCACACTGCCGCCACTGTTTTTTTACAAGGACAAAATCGCTTGCACCAATGAAAACAAGGCGGGAGTTATGGCAAGGGTCAGGCAGCAGGCGCATAAATTGAACGCGCCCACTTTGAATGACCTGGATGGCCTGCGATTTGAATTCGCTGAGGGCTGGCTGCTGATACGTGCCAGCGGCACCGAACCTGCCGTACGCGTCCTGGCAGAAGCAGGAAGCCAGTCGTACGCGCGCAGCCTTCTCAATATGGGACTTACCGTACTAAAAGATGCGGCAAAGGGGGAAACCTTATGAAAGTGGTCTTTCTTTGCGGGGGCGTGGGCAAAAGGATGTTCCCTATCACGGAGGACAAGTTCCTGCTTGATTTCATGGGAAAGCCGCTGTTGGAGCACCAGGTGGCACTGGCCGGCAAAGCCGGGCTGCATGATTTTGTCATCGTGGGGAACCCGGGCAATATCCAGCGCATAAAACAGATAGCAGGGGCCATAAGCGGGGCTAAATTTGAATTCGTGGTCCAGTCCCAGCCCCTGGGCATAGCCGACGCCCTGAAATCCGCTGCCCCCATCCTCGACAGCTCGGTTCTAATAGTCAACCCCAACGATGTTTTCGATGGCGCTGCTTACCACGCTCTGCTGGACGCCTACCATAGCCAGGCTGCCTCGTCCTACATTATCGGGTACGAGGTCCAGCAGTATTTCCCGGGGGGATACCTGGCGGTGAACGGGGAAAACGAGCTGACACGCATAGTGGAAAAACCAGAACCCGGCACTGAGCCCAGCAACCTGGTCAATATCCTCCTGCACCTGCACGCTGACATACATAAACTGTTTGAGTACATAGATATCGTCAGGACCACTCGGGATGACGTCTATGAGTGTGCCATGGACGGCATGGTCAGACACGCCTTTAAGATCAAGGTGGTACGCTACGACGGCTTCTGGGCCCCTATCAAATACCCCTGGCATATCTTCGACGTAGTCAGACATTTCCTCGACGCATCGGTTGGAAAGATCGACCCGTCGCTCTCCATATCGGAGGGGGCCACGGTAGCCGGCAAGGTAACAATAGGAAAAAACGTGCGCATACTCGAGAACGCGGTGGTGCGCGGGCCGGTTTACATCGGTCCCAACACGCTGATAGGAAACGGCGCACTGGTCAGGGAATACAGCCATAT
>JAPLHM010000155.1 GCA_026389635.1 Chloroflexota bacterium
GCTACGGCATGGTGGACCTGTCTTTCAAACAGGTTTCCATGGGCAAAATCGATATGGACCTGCTGGCGCTAAGGGTCAAATACTTCGGGCCCTTCGGCTATTTCAGCGGCGCCATCAGGGACAGTTCGGGCAATAGCCTGAACTTCGACCGCTACTTCGGCATGGGCGAACAGAAATATGTCCGCGGATAGTATTTTTAGCGCTTTAATAGCCTGCCTCTTCCTGCTGCTGGGCCTGGTATGGGGAGCGGTGCTGAACTGGTTCGCCGGGTCGGTAACAGAGGAGGGCGAACTGCGCCCCGGGCCGCCGTCCTGCAGCAAATGCGGGGTGAAGAGGCCGGCCAAAACACTGGTACCGCTGCTGGGCTACTTTATGGCAGGCCGCCGCTGCCAGGGCTGCCGGGAGGCCATACCGGCCCGCGCGCCGGTGGTGGAGGCCGTCACGGGCATGCTCTTCGCAGCCCTCTACCTGAATTACGGGCTGTCATGGACATTGCTTATCCTGCTGATTTATTCCACCGTGCTGATCACACTATTCGTCACCGATCTCGAGCATTTCATTTTGCCCAACGTGGTGACCTACCCGTCCCTGCCGCTGGCAGCGCTGGTGGCCCTGGCGGTTACGCTGGCGCACTACAGGCTTCCCTGGGCGCTCTTCTTCTCAGGCAGCGGTTTTATGGCCCTTTTGAATAATTTTTTCCTGTGCGCGCTGGTTGGGGGCTTATGCGGCGCGCTGCTGCTCTTTATGGTGGTGGTGCTTTCAAAGGGAGGTATGGGGATGGGAGATGTCGTGCTGGCCGGACTGCTGGGCTTAATGGTGGGTTTCCCGCTGGTATTTATCGCGCTCTTCCTGAGTATACTGGCGGGCGGCATCATCGCGGCTGCCCTGCTCATAAGCGGGCGCAAGAAACGCAGGGAGATGCTGCCCTTCGGCCCCTTCCTCTGCATAGGCGGAATCGTTACACTGCTGTGGGGCAGGGAAATATTAGGCTGGTACCTGGGCCTGATTTGACGTCTTAACCCGCAGCCTATTTGAAGGGTGGCGCCTGCCAGAAGGGTACCTGCACTGTTTTGCTCACGGTACGCTCTTTCTGGACGCGCTGCTCCACCTGGTATGGCGCCTGCCGCTCCACCGTTCTTGTTACGTTTTCTGTGACCTGGTCGGACCACAACAGCGAGGCGCTGAACCTGGCGTTCTGCGGGATGGTGGGACCGATGAACAGTACCGCTATATCGCGCGCGCCCCGTGTATCAAAATCAATGTCGTAAGAACTCCCGCGGTTCATCCAGAGGTCGGCCTGGCCTCCCAGAAAGCGGGCGAAGTTGAACTTGATGTTGGCCGAGTTAAGCCACTTGCCGATAGTGGAAGTGTCGCCGCTGGAAGTCAACCAGTTCCACTGGACCGTGTCGGTGTAAACAGGGTCAAGGGTTGAGATCGTCGGCGGCTGCAGCACCTGACCGCGCGGCCCCATATCGAACAGGCTGACGGCCACGTTTTCGTAATAGTCCTGCTTGTAGAGCGATATCCTGATCTTCTCCACTTCGTGGGTCTGCATCCCCAATAGTCTGTAGCCGTAATACCAGACGAATGGTGTGCCCTTGAACCTGAGGGTGGGACTGCTCCACGGGATGTACGGCATAAGCTGCTGCTGGCCGCTTATGGTGCGGGTCACGGGATAGGTTTCACTCAAGAACTCGCTGCGGTTTTCCGTAACGTACACGGTATCATAGTAAGTTTCATTCTGGGGGTACTGGACGGCAACGCAGGCAAGGACTGGCAGCGCCGCGGCCATAAGGATCAGCAGGGACAGTATCCTTGCGCAGGCGCCAGGCGTCTGACCCGTCAACCTGCGGCATTGACGTTGGAGGCTGCGTCGTAATGAGTGAGTCATTTGATTTATCAGCGTGAAAACATCTCCCAAAAGGGTACCTGCCTGGTCTCATAGGTGGTCTTCTGCTTCTCTACCTCGTAGGGTACCTGCCTGGCTACCTGTCGCTCCCCGGTGACCGATTTTTGTGAAAGGCTGTCACGGGTAAATATGCCTTGCAGCGTGAGCCGCGCGTTCCACTGGTTCTGGGGGCCGCAGATGATGATGCCGATCTTTTGCGCCCTGCCGGCGTCCAGGTCGAAGACCTGCGGGTTCTCAGGCCTCGACCAGAGGTTGGTCCTGCCGCCCAGGAATTTGGCCTGGTTGATCTGGATATTGGCCATGTCCAGCCAGGTTGTCGAGGCGCCCCCGATGGTAAAGGACGTAGCTTCCCCGGATGCGTTGTCCGACGTGCCGCCCGTTGAACCGCCTGAGGTAACGGTGGTGCCCGTAGTGCTGGCCGTTATCCAGGTCCATTTGACCTGCCCTAACCCCGTGTCCCCGTAAATGGCGGGAGCGGGGGTGGTAAGCTGCCCGCCTTTGGTCATGTCGAGTATGCGTATGGAGGCTGATTCGTATTGAAGCTGCTTCCAGATCGAGACCTTCAGCCGCAGGTTATCATAGGAAGGTGACTGCGGTATATCGTAGGCTATGTACCAGAAGTTGGTCTGGCCGTTAAAGGCGATATTCTGCGAGTACCAGCTGTAAAAAGGCTGCAGTTCATAGCTGTCGGTAATTGAATCAACCGTGGTCTCGTTTTCCGCGTAGGTCTCTGTGACATACTCGGTCCTGAAAGCGGTCTCCGTGTAGGTGCTGGTCACCGGATACTCCCTGGAAATGCACGATGTGGCAAGACCCAATAGTAGCAGCGGTAGCAGCAGAGCCGGCAGGTCATTTGTCTTCATAGCGCTGAATACGTCTAAATGTAGTTTCCTGATAATAGCATAAGTACGGCGCCTCATATTGTCAAAATTGTGGGAGGTGATGGGAAAATGAGCGGACATGTTATATAATGCGGTTGATGTGAATATAAAGGTTAAGGAGGAATCAATGGCCGCGTATAAAAATAGCTTTTTTTTCCTGGTGATATTATTAGCTGTAGCCATTATCATGCCTGCCACGGGCTGTACGGCGATTCAACAGCAGCCCGCAGCGCCCGTTGCATCATCGGCGCCCATAATGGTGGTCAGCCCGGATAATCTGGTGTTTACCATCGGGGAGGGGCAGGGGCCGGCCCTCGAGCAGGTGCTTTCGGTCATTAACCAGGGCGGCGGCATACTTAACCAGTCGATGAGCGATAGCGCGCACTGGATAGTCCTGCAGCAGATACCCGGCGCGGCAACGGCTCAAACAGCCAACGCCAAGGTGACTATTGATGCAACCGGCATGGCGCCGGGCCAGTACTCAGGAATGATAAATATTACCGCCGACGGCGCGCTCAACAGCCCGGTCTATGTACCGGTTAACCTCACTATATTGCCGGGGGCCAATATACCTCCCGATCCGGACCCTCCACCCGTACCCTCTTCAACCCCACCCGGCGATCCGGCCGTCACCTGGGTAAACCAGACAGACTTGTACCGGTACGCCAGCACCAATGCCCTGGTGGTCAATGGAAGCATAACAAATACGGATAGGACCTGGTACATGGCCGACGTGAAAATTGTGGCGGACGGCTCCGGCAATAGCGTCACAATCGCTGCCAAGATCCCGCCCGAGGAGACGGTCATGTATAACCGCTACATACCCAGCTTCCAGAGGGACACGGTCAGGCTTAGCTATACCTGGTACAAGCCGTAAAGCCGCGCGCATAGTTACAGCATACGGGGTTATAGTACTAAAGTCATAGGCAAACCGGTACCGATGCGCTATTGTGTTAGAAGGATTTACATAATAGAATTGCTGCGTAAGGAAAAAATAAGGCCAGGAGAAGAGTTATGAGCGAGATGAAATTGATAGTCGGAACTGTCAAAACCGATTGGAAAGCACAGGCTCTCTTCTGGTCCATGGTAATATGCGGGATGCTGATCGTCAGTTCGGTGGTGATAGTGGCCCGCATGATTTGAAGTTCTGCGGTTCTCCTCCCACGGCAGGGGTCGCCGGCACTCAGGCGTTCCCTGCTTTTTTTATTGGTAAAACCCGGCATGTTTTCAACGGCCTCAACTCAGCGGCGATGACGGACAGCGATTTGGCGCCCCTGCGCTGGATATTGCCCCGCACCTCCATCCATGCGCAGCGGAAAAGCACCCCGCCGCATTTTTCCTGCACGTCGCTGAATACCGTGACATCGGCTACGCCGCTGCCGTCCTCCAGTATGATATAGACCACGCGCCTGCCGGTGCGCGTGGGTGGGGTCTGGTAACGGATGACCGACCCCGCGATTTTAACAGCCTGCCCGGTGGCTATGGACGGCAGGTCGCCGATGCGGGTGAAGCCCCCGCCCAGCTCGCAGAAGTCCAGGGGATGGGCGGAGAGGTCGAGTGAGAGGAGTTCGCGCTCGGCCAAAAGGCGCTCTTTCGCGGACCCGGGCGGGCGGAC
>JAPLHM010000315.1 GCA_026389635.1 Chloroflexota bacterium
GAAGGCGCGGGCCTCCGATTTATCCGCCGCCCTGGAAGGCGAGATAGCGCGCATCCGGGGCAAAGAGCGGGAGATGGTGCGCGAAATACAGGACAATCTTAACAGCGAGATCGCCGGACTCTACCGCGCCATACGCGACGCCGAGAACGAACTCAAGAAACAGCGCAAAAAGGAGAGCGTCGAGCGGGCCCGCAAGGCGCTGGAAAATATTTCCAAACGAGCCGATAGGCGCTCGTTGCAATTAGATGAGCGGCTGGCGGCCATCAGCGGAGATGAGGGGGGCGCTGAAAAGATCTCGGTGGGAGACAGCGTACGCCTGAGGGACATGGACACCGTAGCCACGGTGGTCTCGGTGGACGAGGGACAGGGCAGGCTGGAGGCGCAGGTCGGCGATATCAAGTTGACCCTGCGCCTTGACGGCGTGGAGAAGTTGGATGCGCCCGGGCCCGGCGTCACGGAGGAGAGGGTGGAGGCCAGGCCCAAGACCATACGGCCGGCCGCGCCGGAACTGGACCTGCGGGGTCAGCGGGCCGAGATGGTGGAATCCGCCCTCGACGCCTACCTCAACGATGCCTTCATGTCGCAGTTGCCCGAGGTGCGCATCATCCACGGCTACGGCACCGGCGCGGTGAGGGGCGTTGTGCGCGAGGCGCTGGCCGAACACGCATTGGTCAAGTCGTTCCGGCCGGGCGGCCAGGGCGAAGGCGGGGACGGCGTGACTATCGCCGTGCTGGCGTGAATAAATGTAGGGATGGGCCTTCAGGCTCGTCCGCCGCTATCCAGCCAGTCTATGCTGATCAGATGTGCGGACTCAAGAGGTTTGAATTCAGGGTCACCGGTTACCAGTGGCGCCCCGAGTATTATAGCCAGGGCGGCAGCAAAGCAATCTGCGTATGCCATGGCCCGGCGGGCTTTAATGTGGGCCGCCCTTACCGCCAGGGCACGGTCGGCATCCATTATACGGAACGGAAGCTCATCCATGCGTGCTATAACCTCCTGCGTCTTCGACAGGCCCCTTTCACGTTCGGTTATATAGATTACCTCGCCGTAGTTAATCACGCTGATAAAAAGCTGGCAGCCGCCATCCTCACCCTGCTGCAGCAGTTCTTTCACCCGGCCCGCGCAGGGCTCGCCCTCCAGGAACGCCAGGACCGCGTAGCTGTCAAGCACAAACTGCGGGGTGACCGCGCTATTTGCCCCTGTCACGGTCTTCCCTGCGTGATCTCATCAGGGCCTGCGTGAGAGAAGTGCCGCCCTTCAGCATGCCCGCGGAGTCAACCAGGGGTTGCTTTGAGACCGGCACTATGGCGACCACGCCGCCGTAGTCGATGAAATGCACCCTGTCCCCCTTTTTCAGCCGGTAGCGTTCCCTCAGCTCCTGCGGTATGACCACCCACCCTTTTGCCGATAAAATACCGGTGCTCATTTATTTCCTCCGTGACCATTATAGTATATAATTTGAAACTGTCAATATATACTGATGATAGAAAAAGATATAAAATGGGTCTATGACATCAACCAACCGCTTTAACCTCACCCGTTCCCGTGCGCTGCGCTGGCTGGACGATTTACCCGGCCGGGAAGTCGCGTTTACCCTTTACATAGAGCCGGGGACGGGCAGGGTGGAGATCGAGAAATTGCTGGCGCAGGCGCTGGACCGCGGAGAGACGCTGGATGCGCTGGCGGAAAAGGCAGTCGCATCGCCCACCGGCGCCGCCATCTTTTACCAGATGAGCAAAAGTTTTGTTATATGGCCCCCCTTCCCTCTGGCCGGGGGTGGTCTCCACCGTTGTTGTGAACCGGCGCCGTTCAGGTCGATGCTGGAAAAGGACTGGCAGATGGGATTGGTACTGGTCAGGCTGGGACGTTACTCCGTGGGCGTTTTCCAGGGGGAAAAGCTGTTAGCGGGCAAGGCGGGAACAGGCCTGGTGCACGCCCGGCACCACAAGGGAGGGTCGTCGGCCAACCGTTTTGCCCGGCACCGCGAGAAGCAGATGGAGTACTTCTTCACGCGCGTCGAAGGCCACGCGCGGGAGATCCTCGCGCCGTACGTGCGCAGCATCGATTACATTATGTACGGGGGCACGCGCGACACGCTGCTGCGGATGTGGAAGCAGTGCGCGTTTTTCGAGTCGCTGAGGCCTAAGACGGTGGACCGGCTGATCGCCCTGCGCGAGCCGCGGCGTTCCACCTTCGACGATGCCCTGGAAGAGGCTTATATGAGCACGGTTTATGAGGTCACAGTGTAGGGGTTTATATCTCCCCATCCAGCCTGAACATGACCAATCCGGTGGGCAGCTTGGGGTAGAAGAAGGTGGACTTGCGCGGCATGCGGTCGTTGGCGTCGGCCACCGTCTTGATGGTACTGGCAGCTATGGGGTCGAGCAGCATGGCGAACTGGAACTGTCCTCCGTCAACCATGCGGCAGGCGGATTCGCCGCTGGGCGTGTAGGCTAAGCTGTCGGAATCCCCTGCCGGCAATCCCAGCAATTTCTCGCAGATGATGTGCTGCACCGCGCTGACGTCCAATTTGCCGTAGGCCTCCGAGTGCTTCTGCTTGAGGAAATCGTTGACCCTGACGCCGGGCAGCAGTGTCAGGCCGAGTGCCTGTCCCGGCTCTAATCCGTAAATGCGGATGCCGCCGCCGCTCGCTTCGCTGACCTCAAAATAGGCGGACAGTTCCTTCCTGAAATTGTCGAGGGTTTCCGCGGGTATGCCGCGCACCAGACGGTGGATGGGCAGGATGACGACGCCGGGATCGGAGAACGATACCAGCGCCATCATGACATAGTTGTAGGCCTCGCTGCCGCTGCCGTGGGGGTCCAGCCCGCGGCGGTATTCCCGGTAGGCCAGCGCCGTCTCGTAACGGTGGTGGCCGTCGGCGATATAGATGGGCTTGGGGATGAGGAAGTGGCTGACCCTCTGCACGAACTCCGGCTCGTTGACCGCCCAGAAACGGTGGTTGTCTGTCCCGCGCTGGAAGCTGTAAACGGGGCTTGATTTAACCCGGTTGACGATCATCTGGTTGATCTTGCCGCCCGGGTCCTCGTACAGCCCGAAAATGGGGCTGAAGCCGGCAGAGCAGGCCTTCATGAGGTCCAGCCGGTCGGCCTTTGCTTTAGCCATGGTGAACTCGTGCGGGACGACTATTTTATTCTCCCAGGGCTCCAGCCGCACGCAGGCATACAGCTCCTGCCTCTTCTTCTTGGCCTCGCCCACCTCGAAGCTGTGCTCGTGCACGTAGTAGTTGGGCACCTGGTCCTGCATGAGCACGCCCTCTTTGAGCCAGCGGCTGAACTCGTCGCGGGCGCGGGTGTACCTGTTATCGAGCCCGCTGTCACCCTCCTGCTCGAGGCCGAACTCCAGCCGCACCATGTTGTGCTTGCTCCTGTCGTAAAGGGCCTGCTGCTCCTGCGGCGAGATGACGTCGTAGGGCGGACAGATGACGCTGTGCATGAGGCGCACCTTCGCCGGGTTGTAGCGCACGCCCCTGAATTCTGATAATTCTGCCAATTCGATTCTCCGAAATTTATAATGTCGCGTTCGGGCCAGGTTCGGGCGCACCTGAAGGAACGTCCCTACAGGAACGCCCCTACAGCACCTGGTTCCAGGCCTGTTCGAGGTCACGTACCGGCAGGTCGGCTATTCCCTTTAGCACCATGCGGCCGCCGCCTACCATGCCTATCCTGACTACCGGCACGCCTACCTTGAAGGCCATCTCCTCCAGCGTGCGCGCAGCCCCCGGTTTTACGGAGACCGCCGCGCGGGACTGCGCCTCGCCGAAAAGTGCGGCATCCAAGCGGCCGTTGACCGGCAGGGTAGCCTTGAAACCCCTGCCGCCAATTATACAACTTTCGGCCAGGGCCACAGCCAGTCCGCCGTCGGAGCAATCGTGGGCCGACCTGAGCAGGCCGCGCCCGATAGCCCTGATCAGCAAATTATGCAATCTTTTCTCGGCGGGCAAATCAATAGTCTGCGTGCCCCTGACCTCCCCGTGAACCAGTTCGAGGTATTCGCTGCTGCCTATGGATAGGTCTGCCCCGGGATCGCCCAGCAGGAAGACCGCGTCGCCCTCGTCCTTAAACCCGGCCGTGCAGTGGCGTTTGACGTCCTTGATCAGACCCACCATGCCCACCACGGGTGTGGGGTAGATGGCCACGCCGCGCGTCTCGTTGTACAGGCTGACGTTGCCGCTGACCACCGGCGTACCCAGCTTCTTGCAGGCATGCGCCATGCCGCGCATGCACTGGTGCATCTGGTACATCACATCGTTCCTCTCGGGGTTGCCGAAATTGAGGCAGTTGGTAATGGCCATGGGCCGGGCGCCCGTGCAGGCGGTATTGCGGG
This sequence comes from Chloroflexota bacterium, assembly GCA_026389635.1. GTDB lineage: Bacteria > Chloroflexota > Dehalococcoidia > GIF9 > UBA5629 > CAIMUM01. The sequence goes on from JAPLHM010000315.1 coordinate 4,348, forward strand.
CGGCCTCGGC
>JAPLHM010000112.1 GCA_026389635.1 Chloroflexota bacterium
GCAACAGCAGCGATTCATCTACGTCGACTTCTTCATTTATGTAAAATGGCGGCGTTTTAGAGGCATTCAATATCTTCAGGCTGCCGGCCAGAACCTCGATCTCACCCGTGGGCATCCTTGAGTTATCCGTCCCCTGCGGCCTTTTTGACACCTTCCCCACGATCTGGATCACGTACTCATTGCGCAGCCCGGTGGCCGTGGCGTGGATATCCGTTGCCAGTTCCGGGTTAAAGACCACCTGGGTGATGCCTTCCCGGTCGCGCAGGTCGATGAATATCAATCCGCCGTGGTCCCTGCGCCTGTGCACCCAGCCGGCCAGAGTAACCTCTTCCCCGGCATTGGCTCCGCGCAATTGACCGCAATTATGACTTTTCAGCAAAATACCCTCCTGGGCGTAAAATTATATCCTAATACGTTCATACTTCACAAAGTTTGATTCGGGGCGGTGCGGGCATTTGCGCGGGGGAAGGCAACAGGCGGGGAAATCAGCCGGTGGCGGCGGCCGGTTTATATTTTTCGCGCAGAGCCGGCTTCTCGATCTTGCCGGTGGGGTTCCTGGGCACTTTATCGAATATTACCTTCCTGGGCACCTTGTGCAGTGCCAGATTTGCCCGGCAGTACCCGATGATGTCCGCCTCGCTGATGTTCGCGCCCGGCCTGGGGTCCACGATGGCCACGGCTATCTCGCCCAGCCTGTGGTCGGGTATCCCGATGACGGCCACGTCATTTACCGCGTCCAGGTCGTGGATGGCATCCTCCACCTCGACCGGGTAGATGTTTTCGCCTCCCGTGATGATGATGTCCTTTTTCCTGTCGACTAAGTAAATAAACCCGTCCCCGTCCACGTTAGCCATGTCGCCGGTTAATAGCCAGCCGTCGCGCAGGGCCTCCGCCGTCTTCTGCGGGTTTCTATAGTATTCCTTCATCACTCCCTCGCCCCTCACCGCCAGTTCACCTATCTTGCCGGCTTCCAGCAAATCGCCTTTTTCATCGACTATTTTTGTCTCCCAGTTGAACCCCGCCTTGCCGATGGCCCCGACCTTGTGTATATTTTCCAGGCCGAGGTGCACGCATCCAGGACCGCTGGATTCGCTTAAGCCGTAATTTGTATCGTACTGCATGCCGGGGAAAAACTGCAGCCATTTCTTGACCAGCGAAGGTGGCACAGGTTGCGCCCCGATGTGCATCAGCCGCCAGCAGCTCAAATCGTAATCCTCTATTCTCACCTGCCCGTCTTCCAGCGCGACCAGGATGTCGTGGGCCCAGGGTACCAGCAGCCACACTATGGTGCCGCGCTCCTTGTGCACTGTTTCCAGTATGCTGCGGGGGTTGACTTCGCCCAGCAGGGTGGCCCTGCCACCCGTGATCAGACTGCCGAACCAGTGCATCTTGGACCCCGTGTGGTAGAGGGGCGGGATGAGCACGAAATTATCCGACTTGTGCTGTCCGTGATGGGCATATTCGGTCATTGCGGCGCACCTTAAATTGTCGTGCGTCAGCAGTATCGGCTTGGGAGTACCCGTGGTGCCCGATGTAAAATACAGGCTGCAGCCCTCGTCGGGGCTTACATCGATTATGGGTTGGGAAGTGGGCCGCCCTTCAACCCAGGGCCGGTACCCGGTCATGTATCCCGGGAAACTGCTTCCAAGGGTGAATATTTTCTCCACATCGGGAAGCTGCTTTTTGACCGAATCCACCCGTTCGATGAACTCCTCCCCGATTATCATGAACCTGGCCCCGCATATCTCCGCGCAGTACTTGAAGTCGCTGCCCGTAAACCTGAAGTTGAGCGGCGCCACCCATGCCCCGCTCCTCAGTATGCCGAAATAGGCTATGAGCCAATCGATGGAATTCATCATCCAGTGAATAACGCGGTCGCCCTTCGTGACGCCCGTGTCGATGAGCGCGTTGGCGACGCGGTTGGCCTCTTCGTCCATCTGCCGCCAGGTTATCTCCCTCCGGTAATTGAGGGAGGGCTTAAGCTCGACCAGGGCGCAGTCGTCCGGGTACATCCTGGCATTTCTTGCTAACATCTCCGGTATTGTAATCATTTACTATAACCTTACCGTGAAACAGGCGGCGCACTAATATTTTGCCAGGCTGGGCAGGAATGTAGCTATCTGCGGAAATGCCAGCAGGATAACCGCGGCCACGATCAGGGCAGCCAGGAAGGGAGTGATGCCCTTGAAAATTGTTTCGAGCGGTATGTCAGGGGCGATGCCCTTGATGACATATACGTTCAAGCCCACGGGCGGCGTGATGACACCTATCTCGGTCACCAGCACTATGATGACCCCGAACCAGATGGGGTCGAAGCCCAGGGCCAGCACAACAGGGTAAAAGATGGGTATGGTGAGCGTGATCAGCGCGAGTGAATCCATGAAGCACCCGCCGATGATATAGATGATGATGATAATGCCCATGATAGCCACGGGCGGCAGCGGGAGTGCCCCCACCCACTCTGTGAGCATCATGGGTATGGTGGTGATGGCGATGAAGTGGCCGAAAACAGTGGCCCCTGCCACGATCAACATGACCATACAGGTGATGCGCACGGTGTCCTTGAGCGCATTGACAAAGCCTGCCCAGGTAAGCTGCCTGGTTATCAGCCCGATGATAATGGCCCCTGCCACCCCTGCGGCGCCCGCCTGGGTAGGGCTGAACCAGCCGAAGAAGAGGCCAAGTATGACGAAGCAGAAGAGGAAGAGCATCTCGATGATGCCGGTGAGCGCCTCCATCTTCTCCTTGAAGGTGGACGGTTCCCCGGCAGGCGCCAGCCTCGGGTTGAACTTGCAGATGATGGCCACAGCAGCCATCAGCAGGGCAGCGATGAGGAGACCGGGAAAAACGCCCGCCATGAAGAGTTTACCGATGGACTGCTCTGTGAGTATGCCGTAGACAATAAAGATGGTGCTGGGCGGGATCATAATGCCCAGCGTGCCCGCCGCGGCCACGATACCGGTGGCTAAGGAATCGTCATATTTATAACGTTTCATTTCCGGGATGCATACCTTCCCCATAGCGGCGGCGGTGGCGCTGGTTGAGCCGTTGATGGCGGCGAAACCGGCGCAACCCATAACTGTGGCCAGGGCAAGTCCGCCCGGGAATCTGCTGAACAGCACGTAGCCCGCGTCGTAAAGGCGCCGGCTCATGCCGGACTCGGAGGCTATGCATCCCATCAGTGTAAACATGGGTATAACGGTCAGCGAATATGATGAAAAAATATCGAAAAAGTCGCGGGCAAGAAGGTTCATGCCCGCTGCCGGCGTGACCACTATGCTGAACCCGATTAGGCCGACAAAGGCCATGGCGAAGGCCACGGGCATGCGCAGCAGGAAAAGTATAACCAGAACGACTACGCCGATCACGCCGATCAGTATGTTGTCCATGCAGCTACGACGTCCTCAGCATCTTGATCATCTGCATGATAAGCACCAGCACCACCACGAGGCTGCAAATCCCCAGTCCCCAGACAAAGGGATAATAGGGTATGCGCAGCGTCATGGCCACTTCCCCGCTGGATTGGAGCGCCAGCCCGTAAGTGTAGCTTTGCCAGGCTAAGATTATGAAAAGAAG
>JAPLHM010000251.1 GCA_026389635.1 Chloroflexota bacterium
TAGCTAAAACATTCAAGGCGATGTCTGATGAGACCAGGCTGAGAATCCTTAACATACTGCTGGAACGTGAGTGCTGTGTCTGCGAGGTGATGCAGGTGCTGGATATTACACAATCCCGGGCTTCGCGCCACCTGATTACCCTTTGTGACGCAGGATTTCTTAAGTTCAGGCGACAGGGACTCTGGGCCATGTACTCGATCGACCGGGAGGGCATGACCAAAAATCGTGTCAACCTGGTCGCAACGGTCAGGGAAGCTTTGATTAATAATAAAACCGCGCTTGAGGATAAACGGAAATTATTGGAGACCGTGAAGATAGGGCTACCCGAGTGCTCTGTTTCCGGGATTAAAAGCGTACGTGAAAATTAAAGAAAATTCCGGCCAGTTTTGTACTACCGGGCAAAGCACATTAAGACTGTCGGTTCTCGACCGCTTCCTTACGCTCTGGATCTTCCTGGCCATGGCGGTCGGCGTAGGCCTGGGTTACTTCATACCGGGCACGGCAGACTTTATAGCTGTTTTCCAGGTGGGTACCACCTCCATCCCCATTGCCGTGGGACTAATCCTGATGATGTACCCGCCACTGGCTAAAGTGAAATATGAGGAACTGTCGGCGGTCTTCCGGGACTGGAAAATCCTCGGCCTGTCACTCGTGCAAAACTGGCTGATAGGACCGATCCTGATGTTCGTACTGGCCATAGTCTTCCTGCAGGCTTACCCGGATTATATGGTAGGTCTGATATTGATGGGACTGGCGCGCTGTATCGCCATGGTAATTGTCTGGAACGAGTTGGCAGGGGGCGACAGTGAATACGCGGCCGGCCTGGTAGCATTTAACTCGATATTCCAGATAGTGTTTTACTCCGTCTACGCGTATGTTTTTATCGCTGTACTGCCCGGCTGGTTTGGCCTGCAGGGAATGGCCGTGAATATAACTATCTGGCAGATAGCACAGAGCGTTTTGATCTACCTGGGAATACCGTTTTTCGCGGGAATGCTTACCAGATTTTATTTGGTGAAGGCCAAAGGGCGTGAATGGTACGATACCAAATTCATACCGAGGATCAGCCCGGTTACCCTGGCCGCATTGCTTTTCACTATAGTAGTAATGTTCTCATTGAAAGGGCAGGTCATAGTCCAGTTGCCTTTAGATGTGCTACGCATCGCTCTACCCCTTCTCATCTATTTTGTGGTGATGTTCCTGGTATCTTTCTACATGGGGAAGAAAATAGGGGCCAACTACCCAAAGACCGCCACGATCGCTTTCACGTCAGCCAGCAATAATTTCGAGCTGGCTATTGCTGTCTCAGTGGCCGTGTTCGGCATAGGGTCGGGACAGGCGTTTGCCGCCGTAATCGGCCCCATGGTTGAAGTACCGGTATTGATAGGCTTGGTCAACGTATCGCTATATTTCAAACGGAAGTTTTTCCACAATACAGCGGACGCATAAGGGATGAGTCAATCAGGATAATAGAATTGCTGCTAATAAATGGGTGTACTTAAATGGATTTTATATTAATGTTGCTTCAATCGGGCTGGGATACCCTGCTTGATTACCTGTCGCTGCACGTGCTCACCTGCCTGATCCCGGCGCTTTTCATCGCCGGCGCTATCTCGGTTTTCGTATCACAGGCCTCGGTATTGAAGTACTTCGGGCCTAAAGCTAATAAATTTGTGGCCTACGGCGTTGGTGCGGTATCCGGCACAATTTTAGCGGTATGCTCATGCACTGTGTTGCCGCTCTTCAGCGGCATCTACTTGGCCGGCGCAGGCCTCGGCCCCGCCATTGCCTTCCTCTATTCAGGCCCGGCCATTAACATAATGGCCATCGTTTACTCGGCCAGGCTCTTGGGCTGGGATATCGGCCTGGCGCGCGTCATCGGCGCCGTGTCCTTCTCGGTCATCATAGGCCTCATTATGGCTTATGTTTTCCGCAAAGAGGAAAAGGCCAGGAGCGACGGACGTTTTGATACACTTCCCGGTGATGGGCAGGGCAAGCCCTGGTGGCAGGAGCTGATATTCTTCGCCATCCTGGTGGGCATACTGCTGGCAGCTACGGCGAAGGAGTGGATCATACTGGGGGTGCTGTTTGTGGCGCTGGTCATCGTGATGTGGCGCTGGTTTACACTTGCCCAGTTTAAACTGTGGATGCTTGAGACCTGGCGTTTCCTGCTGTTGATCGTACCCTGGCTCTTGCTGGGCGTCTTCATCGCGGGCATCCTCAAGGCCATCATACCCCCGTCGGCGGTTGCGGGGCTTGTAGGCGGCAATACCATCCTGGGCAACTTCGTCGCATCGCTCTTTGGAGCCCTGATGTATTTTGCCACCCTGACCGAGGTGCCTATCGTTAAGGCCTTCCTTGATATGGGCATGGGCAAAGGCCCGGCCCTGGCACTGCTGCTTGCGGGACCCGCCCTGTCGCTACCCAGTATACTGGCACTCGGTAAAATTATGGGCTGGAAGAAGACATTGACCTATGTATCGCTGGTCGTTGTCATGGCCACTATTACCGGTTATATTTTCGGGCTGATAGTTCAATAATACGGAGGTTAATAAAATGGATATCAAAGTGCTGGGCCCCGGTTGTGCCAGGTGCCAGAGCCTGGAAAAAACGGTTAAGGAAGTCGTGTCTGCCCTCAAGCTCGATATCAAAGTCGAAGAAATAAAAGACATGAAGAAGATCATGCAGTACCCCATCCTCATGACGCCGGGACTGGTGATCAACGGGAAAGTAGTCATGAGCGGCAAGGTACCATCCAAAGCCGAGGTTGAGCGCTATATAAAGGATGCACTCGAGGCCGAAGGCTGATCTAAATACAGGAGGAACACAACCTTAAATGGCATACTCAATTAAAAGCTTAATCTTGTCACTATCGCTGGCAGGGATCGTCCTGCTGGCCGGCTGTTCGGGCTCTCCCTCAAGCACCGCCCCGCCGGCTGCGCCGACCCCTGCTCAAACGCCTTCCCAGCCTACGTCCGGGCAGAATCCGGCGCCGGGAACATTGCCCAACCGGATAGACGTCATATATTTTCACGTTAATCAGCGCTGTGTGACCTGCCTCTGTTTTGAACAGCAGGTCAACCATGTTATTGAGGCATATTTTGGTGATGCAATAAATAGCGGAAAATTAACATATCGGGTATTAAATTTACAAAAAGCAGAAAACACCGCTATTGCCAGGAAGTATGGTGCAGTGGGTTCCCAATTGTTCATAAACACGGTTGTAAAAGGCGTAGATCACATCGAAGATATCCAGGATATCTGGAATTGGAACTGCAGGAATAACAAGCCGGGCTTTGACCTTAAAGTGAGAAGTGTGATCGA
>JAPLHM010000287.1 GCA_026389635.1 Chloroflexota bacterium
GTGATGAACGTGTCCGTCGTCGCACCAGCGAGCGGAGCGAGATCGTACGTTACCGCACCGATCGTCACCGCATCCGCCAGCGTCGTCGCCCCAGAGTGGGACGGGTCAACGACCTTCACGTACACGAGATCCGCGTCCGTGTAGTTCGTCACCGCGACACCCGTTGCGTTCGTGAACGTCGTCGTCGACGACTGCGACGCAGGCGTCGTGCCGCCACCAATGCCCACCTTGACCTGGATCATGGCCGAATCACTGTGGTTCGACGGATCCTGGTAGTAGGCCACAACCGTGTCGCCCGGCAGCGCGCCGAGCGTCGGCACGCACGTGTACACGTTCACCAGGTCGACACAGATGACCGACACAAAGTCTCCCGTGGTCACGCCCGTCTCCAAGAGATCGAGCGCCGCCCACTGGCCGCTTCGCGGGTTCAACACGTAAACCTTGGGGAAACCGTAGTCGTAGGTTTCGGCAGTGTGCCTGGAGGTCGTGCCGAACGGCGTGTCAGTGACCTTGCTGAAGATGTTGGTGTCACCGAACAGCGCGTTGATCGGATTGATCTTCGCCCGAGTCCAGTCGCAGATAAACCCGTTGATAGCCTGAGGGCCGAACGGCAAGTTCTGGTGATTGTCCCAGAGTCCGTCGATCCGCTCGCGGCGCAACGTATCCTCGTTCTGATCCGCGTCCACCACTTCGATGAACACGCAGTCCGAGTTCACGTAGCCCGACACGCGGTTGCCCTGCCGGTCAAGGAAGTACATCGTGACCGACTGGCCGTTGTACACCTGCGTGTCCGCAATCTCCATCAGGTCGAACGACACGTCGTTCGCCACGCGGATCCGATCGATCCTCGGCGGGAACGCCGTGTCGGCCTGGCTGTGAGCCTCTGTGTCGCCAATGCCGCCCATGCCATAGAGGTCGGTCGTGTAGTACACGTCGTTGTACTGCGCGTAGACGTGATCCTCGTTGTAGACCTCAAGCTTCCAGTTGTCAAGCTCGAGCTGGTAGCCGCCGGTCTCGTCCGTTTCAATCCCGATGCCCATCGCGTCCCACACCGGCAGGAGTTCCGTCCCGGCGTTGGAGAAGAAGACGGGCGAGTTCGAGCTTGTTTCGTCGAGAATCAACCACTCGCTGTCATCCCACTCGTGCGGATCGCAGATCGAGACAACGACCTGCTCCGGGCAGCACGGGTCAACGTTCGCGTTCGCGTCGATGACCTGCACGTACACGGGGTCGCGGCCGATCGAGAAGAGTTCCTTGTCCTGGCGCGTCGCGTCGGTGAACGACGTGATCGAGTGCATCTTCTCCTCGATGTACGCCGCGCTCACCTGGAAGTCGTCCTCGTCGTTCGGGTCAAGGTAGAAAGCCGCAAGCACGTCGCGCACGTTCAGGCTGTTGAACCCGAGATCATCGAGAATCGAGTTCAGATTCAGCTGGAACACGCCCGTGTTCACGCCTGTCTCCATCGCGTAGAACATCACCTGCGTGACGCCGTTCCTAGCGACGGTGTCGAAGAACGTGACGTTGTTCGCCGACTGGACCGGGTACTGCATGTAGTACATGTTGTGTTCACTACCATTGTCGCCAGTGTACCAGCCGTAGATGTTGTACCAGCCGATCGGCACATTTCGTGGAGCGCCGGTGCCAGGCACAACGCCGCCGGTGCGCTTGAGAGCGCAGAACCCGGTCGGGCTAGTAGATGCCGAAGTCGTCTGCACGGGGTTCCACGACTCGGGATTCACGATGATGAACACCGGCACGTACTCGACCTCGTTGCAGTTCAAGTTCTCGTCCGCATCGGTGACCGTAATCGTCGCCGACGTGTTCGCGTCCTTGTAGATCTGCTGGTCCCACGTGATGGTCCCCTGCGTGTCGATGATCTTCATCATCGCCGTCGCGACGTCGGTCGCGTCGTTCTGGTCGACGATCATGCCGATCAGCGTGTCCATGTTCTCGAACCGGCCATGGTACGGCACGACCCACGACGGCATGGTGGGGGCGTGAATGGCCTCAGTCAGAGCCTTGCGATCGCCATCCTGGTACTCCCACTGCCCGTAGTTGTTGTTCAGCCCATCGGAAAGGGGGCCACGAAAGTCCGTTCTCGTCAGCACGCCGACGAAGTCGAGTCCGACCCAGTGCGTGTTGAGCTCGTCCGTTCGGTAGTCGAGCCGCGTGCCGATTTGCAACGGCTTGCTGCTCACGAACAGACCGGTGTCGGCGCCCGTCTCCTCAAAGTAAACGATGTGCGCAAGGCCACTGAAAGCGGGGTCCTGCAGGCCATCGACGGGTGCGTCGGCCGAATCCGTCATATGCCCGGGCTTGTAGCCGCCGTACGCAGCCACATCGTCCCCGCTCCTCGCCGGAGCAAACGCGAAGTTGATGTACGCGCCGGTCTTGGGATCGAACACCTTCGCGTCCGTCCAGAACTTGTCGCGCACGTCGCAGTCAATGTTCTCGTCCGGATCATGTACGACCATCCAGATCTGGCTTCCTTCTTGCACATTCGTAACCCTCGTCTGGCCGTTCTTGTCGCTCGAGAAATAGAGCTCCGAGTTCGATGCGGCAGCAGAAAGGGCGAAGAACGCCATAACCAGAATCGTTACGACGCTCAGTACTCCCAGTCTCTTCTTCAACGTCCTACCTCCTTCGTAGTTCGAAGATCTCGCTTGTGTTCTTTCGCTTCGTTCATCTTGTTCGGTCATCGGAGGCACCCCCTGCACTCTTCCTTCACGC
>JAPLHM010000313.1 GCA_026389635.1 Chloroflexota bacterium
GAAGATGAGGTAAAAATCGCCAATATGCTGCCCGCCACGCCTGAGGAGATCGCGGGCAAAACGGGCAAGCCCGTCGATAAGGTCAACTCGATGCTGGCAGAACTGTTTAAAAAGGGCGGTATATTCGAATCCTCCAAGGGCTACCGGCCGGCGCGCGATATCATCCAGCTCCACGACGCCACCGGCAGCGATGTTCGGTCAGACGGGGTGTGGGGCCGGGACCTGCTGGACGCGTGGTGGGATTTCTCTGAAAACGAGCTCTACAAGGACGTGGCCAAGTGGGCGAAAGATTTCGTTAAGCCGGCGTCCAGGGTCATACCGTCACGGGCGTCCATAGCAGACCCCGGGAAGCTAATGCCTGACGAGGATATCGAGGGCATTATCGACAGTACTACCAGGATAGCTGTCGTCAAGTGCCCCTGCCGCCGTATGGCGCAGAAGTGCGACAGGCCGCTCGAGGTGTGCCTGCAGCTGAACAAGGGCGCCGAATATACCATCAAGCGCGGCTCAGGCCGTGAGGTGAGCAAGGAGGAGGCCAAGAAGATACTGCGCACGGCGGCCGAGGGCGGCCTGGTGCACAGCGTGGGCCACACCGCCGGGGTCGGCCATAACATATGTAACTGCTGCCCTGACTGCTGTATCTTCATGGAGCCGTGGCTGACCAACGGGGTAGTGGAAAAGGGCATAGCCAAAAGCCGCTTCGAGGCGAAGGTGGACGCAATGCCCCTTCGGGGCAATCGAGATGGTAAAGGTCGCCGGCAAAAAGAAGATGAAGGCCGCCGTCATTCCTGTAAAATGCTTCGGCTGCGGTGTCTGCGCCGTTCAATGCACCGCCGATTCAATCAAGCTCTACGAGGTGCGGGAATACAGCAAGGTCTGAATGCTGAACATGGAAATGCAGAAGGAAGGGCAGGCCGAGCCTGCCCTTCCTTCTATTTACAGGGTCTTGCAATTGCTACCATGATGAGCGGTGGTAGGTGGGGAATATCTGCTTCTCGTAGTCCTTGCCGGTGATGGCGTCTGCGCAGAGGGCGCCTGATAGGGCAGCCCCGTCAACACCGCCGCCCCATTCCTTCTCACCGTACTGGTCGCCCACAAAGTACAGCCCCTCGATCCAGGGGGACTTGCTGTCCGGCCTGTCCTTGCCCATGGGCCGCCAGTGGCCGTAAGCCTCGGAACCCGCCGTCCAGAAGCGGAACTTAACGTCCTTCTCCCAACCCGGGAAGTTGTCCGTCATGAACCTTTCTGCTTCAGCTATGCAGGCGCTGACCTTAGCCTTATCGCGCATCTCCCAGTCCAGCAGGGGTATGGAGAAGAGCAGGCTGCTCATCTCTATGGGGGCGTGGTTGACCCACCAGGTGAACGATGCCATCACGAAATCGAGGCTCTCAAGTCCCTTTTTCGTGCTGACACCCGAGAGGAATATGAAGCTCCTGGGGTCTATGCCCTTCTCGCGCGCGAAATCGCGCGTGGAGTAAAAGAAGCCGGTCAGCAGGCCGGGGACATAGTATTTCTCCTTCACTTCGCGGACGAATTCGGTGGGGAAGTTAGTCTCCGGTATGACACTGAAAGCCTGCTTGGGAGGGATGTTGCATACAACAAGATTGGTATCGATCACCTCGGCGCCCTTACGGGTTTTGACCCTTACGCCCTTGACTTTTTTATCCACGATAATGACCTCTTCGACCGCCGAATCGGTCCATATCTCGCCGCCGGCAGCCCTGATCACGTTGCCGAGCTGGAGGGCGATATCCAGCGTGCCGATGCCGGCGTCTATCTGTCCCACCGAACCTGTGACCAGGTCCATCT
>JAPLHM010000223.1 GCA_026389635.1 Chloroflexota bacterium
CTTGATCTCTTTGAGCGCTTTTTTGTAAGCTGCCTGGTCTGCCGTAGTAGCCTTCTTCAGGGCCGGCTCAACCGCCGCCTCCCAGTTGATCTGCGAAGAGAGCAGGCCTTTTTTGGCAACCTGGGCCCTGGTCAGTTCGCTGGTTGGCACGCAAAAGATATCGCTGATCTCGCCGCTGCGGTCGTCCCTGAAAACCACCTTGACCTCGGTGCCCTTCTTGATGATGCCCGGCGCCAGTATGCCGGTGGTGGTATACACATTCACAGCCAGCGCAGTGTCCGCGCCCTCCAAAACCACACGTCCCCTTCCATAGGGGGCCATTTTGAGGAAAAGCGAGTTGGCGAAATAGGTGATAGGCGGGGTGCAGAGCATTTTGCCCACCTGGCCGACTTCAACCAGCTTGGTGGCAACGAAACCGCAATCGTAGCAGTGGGTCAGGTAGGGCGGGCAACGTACCAGTCCGCACCTGGGGCATTTGCAGCCGAGTATCTTTTTATCGTCCCTCAGTGCCAGGAAGAAGTCCGAGAACTCACCCTTGGTCCTCTGGTAAAAGGTGTACATGGCATCATTGGCGATAAGGTATTTCTGTTTGTCGATGGTCAATACATGTGAGCCTACGTCGGGAATATATTCCGCCGGGATAAGTTTTTCTGCTTTCTTAACCATTTTATTTATCTCCTTCCTCGCTTAGTCATGTTCCAGGATACAGATAGCAGTGTACTGAGCGATCGTACTGCCTGTTCCATGCACAAGCGCGGTTTTTTTCTTGCGCTTTATCAATTCATTGCGCGCCGACCATGCAGACATGATGTTGCTGGCGCCTACGGCGTGCCCGGAGTATATCAGGCCGCCGCACGGGTTGACGAGATACTTGCCGCCGGGGAGCATCAGGCCGTCATCGATGAGGGAATCCGCCTTGCCCCGCGGTACCAGGCCGAACTCCGCCATGGAGATCTCAAGCTGGTGGACGAAAGCGTCGTGGAGTTCCACGATGTCGATCGATTTCTTGGGATCCTTGATGCCTGCCATCTTGTAGGCGCGCTGAGAACCCAGGTAATCCGACATGATGCGCGGCATAATCTTCTGGTTCTTGCCGGCGAAGGAATGTTCATTGGCTTCGCCCAGGCCGGTAATCCAGACGATCGGTTTGCCTGTATTCTTAGAGATGGCTTTAGCAGTTTCTTCCTCAGCCAGGATCAGAGCGGCAGCACCTTCCGTGTAAACGCATATCTCCAGTTCTTTGAAGGGATAGACTACAAGCCTGGAATTCATGACCTCTTCGGGTGTCACCTGGTCATGCTGCCGCTGGGCATACTTGTTAGTCTTAACATATTCGCTGAGCAGGGATGATATCTTGGCCGTCACCTCGGGTTTGAGATCCTTGGGGAATTCATCCATATATGCCAGTACCACCTCGGCATAGCTATCGGCAGCGGTCCATCCCAGCTTTTGCTCGAAGAAGCTGTCACCCGACCAGCCAATGGATTTGATCACCTCGGGGGTGGCGGACATGGACATAAAATCGAAGCAGTCCGTGCATTTCTCCACGCCCAGCACCAGTGCAGTCTTGAACCTGCCGGCTGCCAGGTAGGCATGCGCCGCGGAGATGGTGTAAGCGCCGGTGGCGCCGCCCGTGCTGATGCGGGTACCGAATTTATTCTGCATGCCGATCAGGCCGTGCAAAGCATGCTCGGGGATGCAGGTCCGTTCAAAAATATCGTTATAGATACCGTAGAAAACGGAATCGACATCCTTGATCGAGATTTTGGCATCCTTGACCACCTCCCTGGTGGCCATCTGGGCGAGTTCGTAGTACGTTTTTTCGTTCCATTTGGCTTTGAAGGGCGTAACCGCAGCACCAACAATGCCGACCCTTTTGGACATGGTACAAACCTCCTTTTGAAAATTGATATATTTTATATGACTTTGATTGATTAATCAATTTACGGAAATCATACTTAGTCAATGATCATGCGAAGATGCCCGCCATCCTTTTCTCGATCTCCTCCGCCTCGCGTACCATCCTATCGAGCAGCTCTTTGACCGTAGGCTCATCCTTGATCAGGCCGGTGCACTGCCCTACCGGCAAAACTCCTTTCTTAAGGTCACCCTCTTCCGTGGCCAACTGGAAGGCATGGGAAGCGTTGGCCAGATAGGCAAGCTGTTTGGCGTTCTTCCAGCCGGAGAGCATCACGCCTATGAAGAGCTTACTGAAGGGCAGGCGCAACTGCTTCGCAACATCCTGTGCATTGACGAATGCAGCGGGCAGGTCCAGGCCCTTCCTCTCTGCACGCTCGGCAGTGCCCGTCTTCATAACACGGCAGTACAGTCCATCGAAACGCTTTGAGTACAAGGTGTCGGTGACATCCTTTGTGACGGAGAGTTCCTTGTAGTTCTTGTGCAGCGGGCTTTCTTTGGTAGTCATCAGCCGGGTACCCATGGCGATGCCTTCTGCGCCAAGTGCCAGTGCTGCAGCCAGTCCCCTGCCGTCCGCGATGCCTCCGGCGGCAACGACCGGTATGGTCAGGACATTGACCAGGCTGGGGATAAGGCAGAAAGTTGTGACGAACTCACCATGGGCCGCGGCCTCGTTGCCTGTGGCTATGACGGCATCACACCCGTACTCCTCGGCCCGCCTGGCGTGACGGGCGTTGACCACGGTGGCCATGACCTTGCCGCCGTATTTGTGGGCCTTCTCAACTATCCAGTCACCCTTGCCCAGGGCGAAATTGATCACCGGCACCTGCTCGTCGAGGAGGACTTTGGCGGATTCCGTGGCGCCGGGGAAGAGCAGTGACGCGTTGGCCCCGAAGGGCTTGTCCGTGAGCGTGCGGATCTTCCTGATGGATTCCCGCGTCGTATCCCTGTCTAAGGGGCCTGTGGCGAGAATCCCCAGACCACCTGCATTCGATACAGCGGCCACCATCTCG
>JAPLHM010000015.1 GCA_026389635.1 Chloroflexota bacterium
AGGCGCCTCCATAAATAAAAAAAGGCACATCTGAGCCAAGGCCGGCCCCGATAGCCGCCAGTTGCTCCATATTCAGTTCGAGTTGCCAGAGCCTGTTAAGGCCGCGCAGCACGGCTGCGGCATCGCTGCTTCCACCCCCTAACCCGGCTCCCACGGGTATGTTCTTCTCCAGCCCAATAAGCGCTCCCTTCGAACATCCCGCAAATTTCCCCAGGGCTTCGGCAGCCTTTAAAATAATGTTGGCATGGTCCGGCAGCCCGGGCAGGCTGAAATTCAGCTTTATGTGGCTGGCAGGTTCCAGCGTTAACACGTCGTAGAGGCTCACGGTCTGCATGACGCTGGCAATCTCGTGATAGCCGTCGGCGCGCCTGCCCAGTACCTCAAGCACCAGGTTAACCTTGGCAAAGGCCTTGAGTGTCAGCACCTTTCACTTCCGGCTACCCTGTAGAGGGCCGCCCACTCGTCCAGGGTGAGTGTCCCCGGCCGCCTGCCGGGGTCTATACCGGCAAGGCGCAGCAGATTGTCTGCTTCTGCTGCTTCACTTTTCAGGCCGATGGCCAGTGAATTACGGAGTTGTTTGCGCGGGGAGGCGAAACCGCAATGCAGGAACTCCAGGAAATCATCGATATCACCAATGCCCGGCGCCGGCCCCGGCAGCATGTTGAATTTGACGACGGCAGAATCCACCCGTGGCACGGGGTAAAAGGAGGCTGCCGGCACGGTGAAAATGATCTCCGGGTTGCTGAAAAGCCGCATGCTGACGGCTAAAAATCCCATCCTGCCCTCAGGGGCTGTGACCTCACGGGCCACCTCCTCCTGCATCATCATAACCATCAGCGCCGGCCTATTGGCCGCGCGTGTGAAATAGCGCAGGATAGGGGAGGTGATGTAGTAGGGGATATTGGCCACGACTTTGTAGGAGGACCACCCTACGAGGGCGTTCAAATCCTGCTTGAGGATGTCGGCCTGGACGATCTTGACGTTAGGGTAGCCGCCCAGCTTTTTAGCGAGCTTCAGCGCCAGGATATCGTCGAGTTCGACCGCGATGACTTTGCCGGCGGCGGCGGCAAGCTTCTCCGTGAGCGCCCCCAGGCCGGGACCAACCTCCAGCACCGTATCCTCCGCAGTCAGGCAGGCAACCTCGATGATAGCATCCCTGATAGAGTCGTCCACGAGGAAGTTCTGCCCCAGGCTCTTGCGGACCCTAAAGCCGTGGCTTCTGAGCCTTCTCTGTACCGCGCGGTTGGGCTCTCTGTTCTTGTGTGGCAAGCTGTCCGTTGCCTTCATAAATAATAAAGGGCCGTGCACCCGGCTGTCGATAGTGTCCTTCAGCTTACGTCCGCCAGCCAGCTCCGGCCAGGTGACCCTGCGTCACCCGGAGCTCACTATTTACCGCTGCTTCCTTCCGGACCTGACGGGATTCATAGCCCTCCGCCGCGCAAGACCCAACCTTCAACACCGCTTAACCGTTGCAGTTCTGAACAACAGGACCTCGAGCCGGGATTCAGCCCCGCTATAGCGGATCTCGGGTACAGGGCACCGCTGGTTCCCCGCTTAGCACGGCCCAACCCAAATACTACAGTTTAAGCGCTTTCTTTTCAAGGTCAAACACCTGATCCCAGCCTGCTCACCAGGAGTCCGGGCAGGCCCGCTTTTTCCATCCTGGCCTGCGTTGTCTCGATATCGTAAGCTACCCTGTAATGGTAAAAGGCTCGCTCTTCAGAGTCGTATATGGCGTATCCGGCGCGCGGGTCCCCGTCCCGCGGTTGCCCCACCCCTCCGGGGTTAATAATCAGGCGACTGTCCCCCAGCCTGAGTGTGTCGCCGTTGTCCATGTGCCCCTCGTTAACTGATGTCTGGTCCTGCTCGAAAACAAAGGGGACATGGGTGTGCCCTACCAGGCAATATTTGGTATCGAAACACCTGAAATTATCGGACGCCGTAAAAGCATGGGCGATATATTCCCAGAGCGGCGACCTGGGGCTGCCATGGACCAGCGTAAAATCGTCCAGTACCAGCACCTCCGGCATACCCAGTAAGAAATCCCGGTCGTCACCGCTCAACTGGCCGGAGGTCCAGCGGTTGGCGCGGGCGGCATCCGAGTTGAAATCACCGATATCTATTTTCCCCACGGCAGCCAGATCGTGGTTGCCGCATACGCAGACCGGGTCAAGTGTCTTGAGCAGGCTGATGCAGGCCGAGGGATCTGGGCCATAACCTACCACGTCGCCCAGGCACCAGGCATGGCCGAAGCCCCCGTGGTTGTGCGCGTCCTCCAAAACCGCCTCGAAAGCCTCCAGGTTGCTGTGGATGTCAGCGATGACGAGGTATTTCATGGAGGGTAAATTATAACATACACCTCCCATTCAATTGGTTGTCTTATACGCTCCGGCAGGTGTATAGTAAGGACAACAATTAGCAACTTTTCATAGCGCGCGGCGACAACGGTAACCTGTGGAGATAATTAAAGCCGCTATGCCATCGATTAAGAAAGAAACGGCAAGGTTTTTGCATAATATTGAGGTGTGGAGGAAAATAGCAGGATGAAACCATATTTACCCGAAATGCTTCCATTGAAGTCATTGAACTGGGTTGAGTTCATCCACCTGATAGGCGAGGCTAACCGCGAACTTGCACTCTATGAAGGAATATTAAAGGGCATCGTCAACCCGGCGGTCTTTCTTTCGCCCCTGACCATGCAGGAAGCAGTGCTATCGTCACGGATCGAGGGTACGCAAGCTACGCTTGAAGAGGTGCTGGAATATCAGGCTCTTCCCAAGAAAGAAGCTGCTAAAGAACAGGATATTTTGGAGATCATCAACTACCGCGATGCCCTTGATTATGCCGTAGATTATTTGCGAAAAAAACCAATCGGCCTGAATCTTATTAAAGAGATTCATGGTAGATTACTGGACAGCGTTCGCGGCCGGAATAAAGCCAGGGGCCATTTCAGAACAACGCAGAATTATATCGGCAGACCTGGCACACCCATCGAGCAAGCCAGTTACGTGCCGCCGGCGCCGGACCGGTTGATGGAACTGTTGTCCAACTTCGAGAAATACATTCACTACGAAGAAAAAGATCCACTGGTGCAGATGGCCATAGTCCATGCGCAGTTTGAGTGCATACACCCATTCCTGGACGGCAACGGGCGAGTGGGAAGAATACTGATACCGCTCTTTCTCATGGAGAAAAAGCTGCTGGACAGCCCGGTATTCTATATAAGCGCCTATCTGGAAACGCATAGGGATACCTACTATGAAAATTTAAATGCCCTCTCGAAGAAACGTAAGTGGGAGGACTGGATCATTTTTTTCCTGGGAGCGGTGATTGAGCAGGCCCGTAGCAACAGCGGGAAAGCCAGCCAAATATTAAGGCTCTACAATGATATGAAAGAGCGGGTTCCGGATATCACACACTCACAGTACGCTATACGCGTGATCAACCTCCTATTCGGAAAGCCGCTGTTCAACAGCCAGGAGTTTACGAAGGAACTCCATATTCCCAAAACAAGTGCGGTGAGGATTTTGAATCAACTTGAAACGACCAATATTATTTCAGTTATACATGAGGGGAAAGGCACGAGACCCGCATTGTTGCGGTTCAATAAGCTTGCGGAGATAGTAGAACAAACATAATGTACCATCAATGGTACATAACCAGATTTATGTACCACGCTAAGACAATTTGCGATACGTTATTTAGCGTCCCATCGATGGTACGCTATTCTTTTAGCGTACCATTAAATCATATATATGGTACGCTAAATGTTTTGTTGATATTCTATGTCACGAAACTGGGAGCAGTAATCACAAAAGGAAACAACGTGGTGTCCCTGAAATGGAGAATGCTATGTATTATTTCGCCTACGCTTCCAACATGAACCGCAAACAGATGGCCGAGCGCTGCCCTGATGCCAAAGCCAGGGTTGTAGCCACTCTGCCCAATTTCAAGCTCGTTTTTACCGGATACTCGCGGCTGCGCAAGGGCGCGGTGGCTACTATCAGGGGCTCGAAAGGCGACAAGGTCATGGGTGCAGTTTACGAGATAAGCGAGGCCGGACTGCGCAAGTTAGATAAACATGAAAATTATCCTGTCGAATATACGCACTTAGACGTGCGCGTCTTCACCGACAGCGGCGAAACTTACGACGCCATGACCTTCATCAAGGCCAGGCAGGAGGAGGAGGGCCAACCCTCCGCCGAATACCGCGCCCTTATACAGCAGGGTTATCGCGATTGGGGCATTATCTGAGCCGGCAGCCTAATTGCTCTCTGTAATAATTACCTCGGTCATCTTATCGCCGATAACCAGTTGCTTGAGCACGTCCGTGCCCTGCGTGAGCTGACCAAAAACCGTGTGAATGCCATCCAGGTGTGGTTGCGGTGCGAAGCAAATAAAGAACTGGCTGCCCCCAGTATTGGGTTGCGCTGTTTTAGCCATTGAAAGGGCGCCTGTCACATGCTTCCTCTGGTTGATTTCATCCGGGATTGTGTAGCCTGGCCCACCGCTGCCATCGCCCTTTGGATCACCGCCCTGGACCATAAAGCTGGGTATTATGCGGTGGAAGGTCAGCCCATTATAGAACCCCTTGCGCGCCAGGGAAACGAAACTGTTCACTGTTACCGGCGCGTCCTGCGGATACAGCTCCAGGGTCAGGTCGCCCCTGGCTGTCTTAATAACGGCGCTATATTTTTTGTTTACATCGATGACCATGGGAATCGGTGAGTTAAGGCTTTTTGCCGGTTGAGAGGATGGCATTTTAATTACTCCTGTCAGAAATAGTGTTAATACTACGCCTGCTATCAATACTGCTGCAATTACAGGTATTACAATCTTCATATTTTGATACCACTCTTTCTTCTGTATTATCTTTTTCTTGTTCTTATTCTTTTTCTTCGACATTAAACTTGAATCCTCCTTCATATAAGTTTTTATAAACAGAGCGCTGCCCGCAGGCAGCACCCCAGGACGCCTATTTTTAAAGCTAATATATTACCAGCTTCCGAACAACGATGTGTAGCCCAGAGCCAGCCTTACCAGCATGTATCCCAGAAAGATGACACCCGACAGGAATATCCACAGGCAAAGCATGCGCCAGAAAAGACCCCAGGCAAGTCCCCAGGTAGGTTTCACATCAAGTTGCCTGTGATGATGGGAGTCCGGGGCCACGGCGGGTGTCACCGCCTGTTGGGGCATCGCCATACCTGTGACCATGGAGGCAGGAGCAGCTATGCCTGTTACGATAGGCATATGGGGAATCTGCCGCTGGCTACCACCCAGGTGTGCTCCGCAGGCTACACAAAACTGCTGGTTGGCAGCATTCTGTGAGCCGCAATTCTGGCACGTTACCATCTGCTGCATATTTCACCGCCTGCGCTTTACTTTCCTGCATTATATACGGGGTTTTGCAGTATATCAAGGCCTGCCGGCTTTTTCTTCCTGCCCGCTCATTTCCCTGTGCTATAATCACGTCATGCGCATAGCGGAAATAGGCGAATTCGGACTTATCTCAAAGATAGCCTCGCTTATCGAGGAAAAGGGCGACAGGCAATCGCCGGCCCGCAGGGACCTGCTGCTGGGTATCGGCGATGACGCGGCAGCCTGGAAGAGCCCCGGCGGAATCGAGCTTATCACCACCGATACCCTGGTGGAAGGGGTGCACTTCGATTTCAATTATACGGGCTGGAAAGATTTAGGCTGGAAATCCATGGCTATCAATATCAGCGACATAAACTCCATGGGCGGTAGGCCGCGCTATGCCCTGGTTTCACTGGCGCTGCCCGGCCGCCGCGATGCCGGGGATGTGCTTGACCTGTACCGGGGACTACTGGAGATATCCAACACTTACGGTATAGCTGTGGCCGGCGGTAATATCTCTGCCTCGGATAAAGTCGTCATCAATATCACCCTGACAGGGCTGGCCGAAGGGAATATGATGACCCGCTCTTCGGCCCAACCCGGTGACCTGGTAGCCGTATTCGGTTTCCCGGGCCTGTCGGCAGCCGGGCGCAAGGCGCTCTCTCAGTTTATTAACCTGGATGCCGATGCGCTGCAGCTATTTAAAAACGCCCACCTGCGGCCTGTACGAGATTTCAACAACGGCCCGCTGCTGGCAGGTCTTGGTGTCAAGACGGCCATCGATATTAGCGATGGACTGGCAGCCGACCTTACCCATATCTGCATGGCCAGTGGAGTCGCGGCCACCCTGCACCTAAATAGTCTGCCCATCCATCCTCTCCTGACAAAATATTTCGGCCTTGAAGGCCTCAAAATGGCCCTGGCCGGCGGCGAAGATTACGAACTTCTCTTGACAGCCACCCCGGATATAATGAAAAGGGTCAATGCCACACTTGATCCGGCGCCCGTTATTATAGGAGAGATAACAGCGGGTAAACCGTATGCAGTGTCGCTACTCGATGAAGGGGGAAACCCTGTGCACATGGATTTCAGCGGCTGGGACCATTACAGGCGTCCTGATTGACCATTGACATGTATAATCTTTCCCTTACCACGCACAGCCCGGATCAAACCCGCAGGCTTGGCCAGCTTATGGGCGGACTGGCACGGGGCAACGACCTTTTCCTGTTGAAGGGAAACCTCGGCACGGGCAAAACCCACCTGGTTCAGGGTATAGCCTTCGGGTTGGGCATCAAGGAGTACGCCTGCAGCCCCTCCTTCATGATAGCCCGTGAATACCACGGCCGCCTAACGCTTTTTCACCTCGACCTGTACCGCCTCGACCATATCGAGGAGATAGCCGGCCTCGGCCTGGACGAATATTTCCACGCCGACGCAGTCTGTGCCATCGAATGGGCTGACAAGGGAATCGGGGTATTGCCGCAGGACAACCTGACTATTGAACTTGAGCACCTGCCCGGAGATATTAGGAAAATTACCTTCATTCCGCAGGGAACGCGGTATGTTGAGATGGCCGGTCTGCTTAAGGATACGCTGTCACAGGACAGGGAGGCATTATGGAAATTACCATAGACACCTCCACAGGCTGGGGCGGGACCGCACTGTCACAGGATGGAAACCTGCTGGCTGAGCTTACCTGGAAGCCGGGACAGAACCATACCTCAGAGCTCTTTCCCAACATCGAGCGGCTGCTGCAAACGGCAAAAACGGATATCAAGTCCCTATCGGCCGTATTCGTTGCCATCGGCCCGGGCAGCTTTAACGGGCTGCGCGCCGGCATCAGCGCCGCCAAAGGCCTGGCCTTCTCCCTCAATTTACCGCTGGTGGGAATTAGCACACTCGAGGCCGAAGCCCTGCCTTTTGCCTTTACAGGGCTGCCACTATGCCCCATCCACGATGCCGGCAGGGGGGAAATAGCCGCCGCACTTTACTGTCATACCGGTAGCTGGCAGCAGTTAAAAGAGGAGCATCTCACTGACATCGAATCACTCTGTGAAAATACCAGTCAAAAGACAATCTTTTGCGGCGAGATTCCGCCGGCGGCGATAGACCATATCCGTGCTTTACTGGGGGATAAGGCGGTGATACCCGGATGGGAGCAGCGCCTCAGGCGGCCGGGGTATATCACTTATCTTGGCTGGCAACGGCTGAAAGCCGGGCGGACAGACAGCCTGATAACGCTGCAGCCTATTTACCTTCGCCAGCCGCCCATCACAAAGAGCAAGAAAAAATACTGAGGTAAACCCGCAGCGCAATGTTTTGCGGCCCCGCCCAATGGCAAAATAACATGCATGAGTATAAAATTAGTGCCGGACCGGCGTAAATAATTGAGCTTGGAGACGAAATGGAAAAGACGCTTATATTAGTCAAGCCCGACGGCGTGCAGAGATGCCTGGCCGGGGAGATACTGGCCAGGCTGGAAAAGCGCGGACTGAAAATAGTGGCGCTTAAGATGTTGCGCATGGACAGGGCACTGGCCGAGAGGCATTACGCCGTTCACAGGGAAAAACCCTTTTTTAATGACCTTGTGAATTTCATCACATCCGGCCCGATCATAGCGGCTGTACTGGAGGGAGAAAAGGCCGTTGAATCAGCCCGGCAGAGCATGGGGGCTACAGATCCCAAGAAAGCGGCGCCGGGCACCATCAGGGCCGACCTGGGCATAAACATGGAGCACAACCTCATCCATGGCTCGGACTCCCCGGAAAACGCTGCAACGGAAATCGCCACCTTTTTCGAGCCTGAGGAGATACTTGGCTATACCAGGGACATTGACAGGTGGCTTACTGGATAGTCAGCAATCGAATAGCCTTGCCGTAGATGCTTTCCAGGTCGTAGAAGTGCCGCAGCTCTTTGGAGAAGATGTGTATCACCGCGCCAAGGTAATCCATCAATATCCAGCCCGAGTCAGCATCGCCCTCGCTGCGGTGGGGCAAAGCTGATTCTTTCTTGAGTGAATTTAATATCTCGTGGTGTATGGCGTCCACCTGGCGGTCGCTATCGCCGCTGCAGATGACAATATAATCCGTAAAGGAACAGGCCTGCCGCATATCCAGCAACACCACATCCTCGGCCTGCTTGTCCGAGGCCAGCTCGACTGCCCTGCGGGCTATTTCCAGAGACTCCAGCTTTTACTCCTTGACAGTATTCTCTCTGCGCCTGTTTATACCTGATTATAGCACAGGGACAGCCCCACCGGTAGCCGCGGCGGGAAATTGATGAGGCAGATCATTATAATGACTACCATATGCGCTTGGGATTGCAGGAAGGTCGGGCTTGACATTTTTTAAATAACTGCCATAATTAAATCAGGCTAAATGCCTTGATCAATTAGATTCTGTGCCAATATTAAAGCAAGCGCAAGATATGTTGGCTCTCGATAATCGTTAATATAATAAATGAAATATCAACGGAGGTTGATTATGGTACAGCAAATTAAAGCGGACAAGGATTACACCCTTGTGACGCAGATTATGCAGGTCGCGGACATATTCGTGAAGGTGCGGGAGAGGGAACTTCTGCCTCAGAACCTGTCGGCGACCTCTGCAGCCATCTTATTCCTGATAGAAGCCATGGGCAAGGATGTCACACCTGCCAGGATATCCCGCATGCTGCTGCGCGAGCCGCATTCCATATCCGGCATCCTCATGCGCATGGAAAAACAGGGCCTGCTCAAGCGCACCAAGAACATGGAGCGCAAAAACCTCATCCGCGTCACCCTGACCGCCAAGGGGGAGAATTCTCTGAAGCAGGCTATGAAGAAGGAAGGGACCAAGCATGTGCTCTCGAGGCTGAGCGCAGAGCAGCAGAGACAGCTCAAGGCAACTCTAACGGCACTCAAAGAGGCGGGCATGAAGGAATTGCACCTCAGCTCCAAGTCGCTTCCCTGGCCTTAATTTTAATCGTCTGACACTGCGGGCGCCCGCGCTGTAGTAAATACGGCCGGGTGCCCTGCCCTACCCAAAGGCCGGGACTTGGTAACCGCCCTGATTGTCGTTCTTATGCGATTTTTTCTTTATCATCCCCCGGCCATTTGCTATAATTAGCCCACTGTCTCGAATAAGGTAATGTATGAAAGCACGTTGGTGGCAAGGTAGCCTTCTCTACCTACTTATCCTGGTGGCTCTGCTGGCCCTGGCATTCAGCTTCTTCCCTATCAACAAGGGGCCCAAGGAAGTCGATTTCTACTCATTTATCGACAATGCCAAAAGCGGCCAGGTCAAAACCGTCCAGCAGGATGGCAACAGCATTATAGGGCTCAAGGATGATAAGCCCGTGGTCAAAGCTGCATACGTGGGCAGCACCAAGGAGCTGATGGACAGCCTCAAGGAGGCCGGCGTCAAGCTGGGGGACGACGGGATCAAGTTCGAGGTGAAGACGGGTGGCTTCGACTGGGGCAACATTATGCTGAGCTTCCTGCCGCTGGTCCTTTTCGGCGCCCTGCTATTCTTCCTCTTTCGTTCGGCGCGTGGCGCCAACAGCCAGGCCTTCAATTTCGGCAAGAGCCGCGCCCGCCTGGCCTCCGGCGACAAGCCGACCGTCACATTTGCTGACGTGGCAGGTATAGATGAATCCAAGGGTGAACTTCAGGAAGTGGTGGAGTTCCTCAAGTCGCCGCAAAAATTCCTGGCATTGGGCGCCCGCATACCGCGGGGCCTGCTGCTGGTAGGCCCGCCAGGCTGCGGCAAAACGCTGGTCGCCAAGGCCACTGCCGGCGAGGCCGGAGTGCCCTTTTTCTCCATCAGCGGCAGTGAATTTGTCGAAATGTTTGTGGGCGTAGGCGCCTCGCGTGTGCGCGACCTCTTCGACCAGGCCAAGCGAAATGCGCCCTGTATCGTCTTCGTGGATGAGATCGACGCCGTGGGCCGGCAGAGGGGAGCAGGACTGGGCGGCGGCCACGACGAGCGCGAGCAAACGCTAAACCAGATACTGGTGGAGATGGACGGTTTCGACAGCAACACCAATGTTATTGTCCTGGCCGCCACCAACCGGCCGGATATACTGGACCCCGCACTGCTCAGGCCGGGCAGGTTTGACCGCCATATTGTTATAGACCAGCCAGATATCAACGGCCGCAAGGCCATACTGACAGTCCATTCCAAGGGCAAGCCGCTGGCGCCGGAAGCCAATCTCGAGGTGATCGCGCGGCAAACCCCGGGCTTCAGCGGAGCCGACCTGGCCAACCTGATCAACGAGTCAGCAATCCTGGCAGCGAGGCGAAACCGCAAAGACGTAGGGCAGAAAGAGTTGGAGGATTCCATTGACCGCGTCATAGCCGGGCCTGAGAAAAAGGGGCGCGTCATCACAAAGAAGGAGAAGGAACTAATAGCCTACCACGAGACCGGGCACGCCCTGGCGGCCAGGATGCTGCCCAACGCCGACCCTGTGCACAAAATATCGATAGTGGCCAGGGGCATGATGGGCGGATGGACCAGGTTCCTGCCAAGCGAGGAGCGCCACCTTGAAACATACGACCGGTTTAAGGACATGATGATCATCTGCCTGGCAGGGAGAGCGGCCGAACAGGTTTCGCTGGGCGAATTGACCACAGGCGCGCAGAACGACCTTGAGAAGGTAACTATAATAGCCCGCCGCATGATCACGGAATTCGGTATGAGCCAGAGACTGGGGCCGCGCACCTTCGGCAAGAGGGAAGAGATGATCTTCCTGGGCAAGGAGATACACGAGCAGCGGAACTATAGTGACAAGGTAGCCGAGGAGATCGACGAGGAGGTGGAGTCCCTGATCAAGGAGGCGTACTCCAGGGCCGTAGAGATCATAACCGGCAACAAGCCGCGGCTGAAGTATATAGCCGATTACCTTATTGAGAAAGAAACTATAGACGATACCACTTTCGACAAGCTGCTAAATGACGCTATTCCAACACCCGACCTGGAGGCGGCGCCGGCGTCTTGATACCGTCTACCTGTTCCTCTCTATAACGAAGGCCACCAGTGCCTTGAGCGATCTGCGCGCATCACAATCCGGCAGCTTATCCAGGGAAAGGCTGGCTCTCTGAGAAAATTCCTGTGCGATGGACCTGCAATCATCTATGATACCGGATGCGCGCACCTTCTCTACGGCCAGCGGCACCAGGTCTTTGCGGTGGTCAACGATTATGGCATGGATCGTGCGGTCCTTCGGATACTTCTCGGCATAAAGGATGGATGGCAGGGTGGAGGCTCCCTCGCTCAGGTCTGAACCCACGGGTTTCCCCAGCACCGCCGGGTCGCCTACAAAATCAAGTATGTCATCGATAATCTGGAAGGCCAGGCCGAAATTCAGCGCATAATCCTTGAGAGCCTGCACCTGTTCTTCCGGGCAACCGCTCAGCACCGATGCGCACTCTGAGGCCATGACAAAAAGGCAGGCGGTCTTGTCGCTGATCCATTTATAGTAGCTATCCCTGGCGCTGGCCATGTCAAAAGTTTGACTGCCCTCCCTCAACTCGCCGCCCGAGATAGTCATGAGTGTCTCGGTGAAACGCCTGATTACCCTGAGGTTCTCAGTGGTCGTGGCCAGGCTGCCTGCCCTGGAGAACAAGTAGTCTCCCAGCAGAAGTGCACTGTTCTTCCCCCAGGCGCGGTAAACGGCCGGTTTGCCGTGGCGCATGTCCGCGTTATCTATGATATCATCGTGGACCAGGGTGCCGATGTGAAGCACCTCCACGGCCGTGGCCATGGGGACAAGCAATTCGAGATCATAACTGTAAAACTTGCCGCAAAGCAGTGTGATTGCCGGCCTTACCCTTTTACCGACTTTGAGCAGTGCGTACTGGAGCAACTGCGACAATAATGGTATCTCATCGCTGGATATCTCAGCCAACTTGGCTTCCACAAGCTCGAGGCCGGGCTTTACCGGGTGGTAAATCTGTTCAAGGTTCATGCCGGTCCGCTGCTCCCCAACCGCGCCATCTCTTCCCCGACTAAGCTGTCCTCCAACTTAATAATCAGCGCCTGCGGTTGCGGCAGGGCCGTGCCCGGCAAGGGCATCTGCAGGGCCCAGCCTGCATCGTGTATATCTCCCTCGAAGCCCAGGTAAGAGTGGAGCTTCTGAGAAGTGAACGGCAGGTAGGGGTATAACATGGTTTTCAGGGCCGATATGGCGGCAATGGCAGTGTACACAGATCTCCCGGCCGCCTGGCGGTCCTGCTTGATCATCTTCCAGGGCGCGGTGTCGTCGAGGAAGCGGTTGACATCCTGCGCCAGGGCCATGGCAACTTTGAGCCCCTCCTTGAAATGGCAGCGGTCAAGCTGGCTGCCGACCTGGTCAAGGGCATTGCGCGCCTTCTGAATCAGGGCTTTGCCGGCCTCGTCCATATCACCTGGATCGGGCACGGAGGCATTGAAGTTGCGGTAGTTGAAAGACAGCACGCGATGCACCAGGTTGCCGTAGGTCGCCACAAGTTCATCGTTGTTCTTACGCAGGAACTCGTGCCATGAGAAATCCATATCGCCGGTCTCCGGCATGTTGATGGAGAGGTAATAGCGCAGCGGGTCCGGATCATAGCGCTGCAGGAAATCGGGCAGCCATACGGCCCAGTTGCGGCTTTTAGATAGCCGCTTTCCCTCGACCGTGAGGAACTCGTTGGCAGGCACATCGTAAGGCAGGCTGAGGCCGCCGTAGCCCATCAGCATGGCCGGCCAGATAATTGTGTGGAACGGTATGTTATCTTTGCCTATAAAATAGTAGGCCCGGTTCTCGCCCGTCCAGAAAGGCTTCCAGGCGTCGTTATCCCCCTGAAGCGAAGCCCACTCACGGCTGGCCGACAAATACCCGATAACCGCCTCAAACCAAACATAAATGCGTTTTTTTTCAAACCCGGGTTGGGGCACGGTCACGCCCCACTCGATATCGCGGGTTATGGCCCTGTCCTTGAGGCCACCCTCTAAAAATCCGATGGTGAAGTTCTGCACGTTCTGGCGCCAGTAGTCCTTGTCTCCCACCCACTTCCTGAGCTGCTCCTCGAATGCGCTCAGATTGAGGAAGTAATGCTCCGAGTTCTCGAACCTGGGCGTGGATGAGCAGGTGCGGCAGCGCACGACGATGAGGTCGCTGGGGTTCAGGGTGTGGCCGCAGTTATCGCACTGGTCGCCCCTGGCGGCATTGAAATTGCAGTTGGGGCAGGTTCCCTCGACGTAGCGGTCGGGAAGTGAGCGCTTGCAATTGGGGCAGTATGCCTGCGGCATAGAGCCTTTATAGATGTAACCTTTCCGAAGCAGGCTGAGGAAGATATCGTGCGTAACCGCAGCATGATTGGCCGTGTCGGTGGTGGTGAAGAGGTCAAACGAGATACCCAGCTTCTGCCAGCTTTCCAGG
>JAPLHM010000156.1 GCA_026389635.1 Chloroflexota bacterium
CACTGCAACTACGCTTACGATGCCATGATTCGCACGGGTGGCAACCAGGGCATCACGGCTGGCTTCGGGCAACTCATCACCATTTCAGGGATGGGAAAAGGTGGGGTCGACCTCAGCAACGACCTGACTTACGGTATGCTCGAAGTAATTGACGAGATGAGCCCCCTGCTCGAACCCAAGCCCAATGTCCGCCTGCACCGGCACAGCCCGGACAGGCTGCTGGATAAGGTGGTTGACATGATCGCCTCCAGCCAGGGATCACCCTTCCTGCTCAACTTCGATGAACGATCCATTGCGGGCATGCTGCGCGAGGCCAAAATGGCCGGCGTAGAGAAATTGATCAACGCCGATAACGTTTTCGATTACGCACCGGTCGGGTGCCTGGAGAACACCATGTGCGGGAACGACCGCTCGGGCACGGTGGATATAAATCTCAACCTGCTCAAGGCGGTGGAGCACGCACTCACCGGCGGCTATGACCTGGTCCCGTGGACAGACCCCATGACCGGCAAACAGGAGCCGGCCAGGCGAATGGGCGCCGATACCGGAGATGCCACCAAATTCGCCGGCTGGGAGGACTTCTGGAACGCCTACGTTACACAGACCAGGGGTATCATCAAAAGGGCGGCCGACCTGTATGACTGGACGGACAGGATCAGGGCAAAGTATATCCGTACCCCTTACCTCTCCTGCATGGTGAGGGGATGCATCGACAAAGCCATTGACATCAACGAGGGCGGGCCCGAGCTAAGCTTCGTCACGATAGAAGCCGTGACTTATGCAACAACCGTGGATTCCCTGCTGGCGGTCAAGCACCTGGTCTTTGATAAGAAGGAGTGCACCATGCAGGAACTTATCCAGGCTCTAAAAGATAACTGGAAGGGGCACGAGGTCCTGCAGGCCAGGGCGCTTAACAAGGCGCCCAAGTATGGCAGGGATGATGACCAGGCCGATGACCTGGGCAAGAAGGTTATGGACATGTGGACCGGCGAATCCTGGAAATACCGCACTTCGGTTACGGGCAAGCAGTACCGCCCCGGCATGCTGTCCTGGAACTACTGGGTGGGCGACGGCTACGTCCTGCCGGCCAGTCCCAACGGGCGGCCCAAGGGACAATTTTTATCCAACGCAATCTGTCCCTGCGCCGGGGCCGATATCAATGGACCTACAGCCAACGTGAACTCCGTAGGTAAGGTGATGG
Source organism: Chloroflexota bacterium (assembly GCA_026389635.1). Classification (GTDB taxonomy): domain Bacteria; phylum Chloroflexota; class Dehalococcoidia; order GIF9; family UBA5629; genus CAIMUM01. The sequence continues at coordinate 1,202 of JAPLHM010000156.1, forward strand.
GTGGCAAAGACCCGTCAGGCAAAGGCGACTGGGAAGGATACTTAAGCGTGCTGCCCAACGGCGCCAGCCATACTATGACCTTCAGCCCGTCGCTGCTGCGCGACCCCGAGCATAAGTCCAAGTTCACGGCCTTCCTGCGCAGCTACGTGGAGAACGGTGGCAGCGCGCTGCAGGTAAATATGATCGATGCCGATATCCTGCGCGACGCACAGGAAAATCCAGACGCCTACCGGCACCTCCTCGTGCGTGTAACCGGTTATAATGCCTATTTCACCTCCATCGGCCGCGAGCTTCAGAACGAGATCATTGCCCGCGAAAGTCACCGGATGTAAAATTTGCGCCTATGAAAATGGAGCAGGTGGCAGCTGAGATGGGTGGGCAGCCGGGTACAGAGCCGGTACCGGAGCATATTATGCGGGGTGACACGGCTATTGTTCTTCATACCCAGAGGCTGTCTACCGAGGATGGCCCGGGCATACGCACGACAGTTTTTTTCAAGGGCTGCCCGTTGAATTGCCTGTGGTGCCACAACCCTGAAAGCATATCTTACAGGCCTCAGATGCACTGGATGGAGTCACGCTGCATCGGGTGCGGCATATGCTTGAAGGCCTGCCCGAGTGCATGCCTGGCAAAAACCAAAGACGGAATAACCAGGGACAGGTCAAGGTGCGTTTCGTGCGGTATATGCGCCCGGGAGTGCCCTGCAGGCGCCCAGGAGATGCTGGGAACTATGGTCGGGCAGGAAGAGCTTTTAAAAGAGCTCCTAAAGGACAGAGTCTATTATGAGAAATCGGGGGGAGGAGTAACGCTTTCGGGAGGGGAACCCCTCATGCAGACAGAGTTCTGCGCCGGCCTGCTGCACAGGCTGAAGGATAACGGCGTCAATACAGCCATAGATACCTGCGGGATGTGCTCCACTGCGTCGCTGGACAGGGTACTGCCTCTGACTGACCTGATCCTTTTCGACCTGAAGGAAATCCACCCCGAAAAGCACCGCGGCTATACGGGCCATGATAACCGCAGGATACTGGAAAACCTTGTTTATATACGTGACTGTATCAGGGCAAATCCCATAAAGCGGCTTTGGGTCCGCACACCGCTCATACCCGGGGCCACTGCGGAGGCAGAAACTGTCGAGCGCATCGGCCGCTTTATCCATAGCACGCTGGAAGGAGAGCTGCAGCGCTGGGAACTGTGCGCTTTCAATAACCTCTGCCGGGACAAGTACCGGCGGCTGGATATGGAATGGGAATATGCGACCACCCCGCTCATGAGCAAAGCCGAGATGGCCGAATTCGAGAAGATCGCCAAAGGTTCTGGTCCGGATCCTGATAAAATATTCGTCACGGGCGCTGCCCGGGTAGAAAACATCAACACTTAAAGGAGTAAGCAGATGCAGGAACAGAAAAAGGTATACAAGGAGTTTTCTGAACAGGATATCGAGAGCTTTAAGCCCGAGATGAAGATAGGGCTGATAGCCACCGTCAACGAAGCGGGTTTACCGCATTTAACGCTTATCTCGACGTTGCAGGCCTGCTCTCCCACAGAGCTGTTCTGGGGGCAGTTTGCCGAGGGCATGAGCAAGGCTAACATCAGGAAGAACCCCAGGGCAGGGTTCATCGTCATGACCCTGGATAAAAACCTGTGGCGCGGCAAGGCCGACTTCACACGCACGGCCAAAGAGGGCAGTGAATACGAACTGCTCAATAACACACCGATGTTCCGTTACAATGCATATTTCGGCATCCATACTGTCTATTACATGGACCTGGTGAGCCATTCCGGCAAGCAAGCGCTGCCCATGGCAAA
>JAPLHM010000146.1 GCA_026389635.1 Chloroflexota bacterium
ACCGGTCAACCAGTATTATGCGAAGAATCCAGTGCCGCACCATAACCGCGACTGTCGCATCCCTTTTCCAGGACGCCTGCATCCATCTGCCGCCCGACGTTGTCACATCTTTGAAGCGCGCCCGCAGGATGGAGAAGTCACCCCTCGGCAAGCAGGCCATTGCTTCTATCCTTGAGAATATCGCCCTGGCGGGCGCCCACCAGGCGCCGGTGTGCCAGGATACCGGCACAGCCGTAGTTTTCCTGGAGATCGGCCAGGACGTCCGGATCAGCGGCGGCGACCTCACCGCTGCAGTCAACCAGGGGGTTAAGCGGGGATATGAAGGTGGTTACCTGCGCAAGTCGATGGTGAGCAGGCCGTTTTCAGCCCGGGAAAATACGGGTGACAACACACCGGCCGTCATACATACAGAGATCGTGCCGGGCGGGAACCTGAGGATGAGCGTCCTGCCCAAGGGCGGCGGGGCCGAAAACTGCTCCCGCTTCACGGCGCTGCCCCCTTCCCGCGGTCACGAAGGCATAATCGAGTACGTGGTTGACCTGGTGGACGATTGCGGCTGCAATGCCTGCCCACCGCTCATAATAGGCATCGGCATAGGCGGCACCGCCGAGCAGACCATGCTGCTGGCCAAGAAATCGCTGCTTCGCAGGACCGGGGCATATAATGCGGACCCGGAGATAAAAGGGCTGGAGAAGCAGATACTGGCCGCAGTGAATAGCCTGGGCATCGGCCCCATGGGATACGGGGGCAACGTAACCGCCCTGGCCGTGCATATCGAGGTATTCCCGGCCCATATAGCCAGCCTGCCGCTGGCGGTCAATCTGCAGTGCTGGTGTTCGCGGCACAGGGAAGCTCTGCTATAGACATGAAAATAAAACGCATTGCCCTGCCTGTCTCAGCTAAAGACATCCGGTCATTGAGATGCGGGGATAGCGTGCTGTTAACAGGCGCCCTGCTGACCGCCCGCGACGCCTCACATAAAAGGATGGCGGAAGCCCTGGCCAGAGGGGTGGAGCCGCCGTTTGACCTGGACGGGCAGACAATATACTACACAGGGCCGACGCCGGCCAGGCCCGGCCGCATCATCGGCTCAGCCGGCCCCACCACGGGCAGCCGCATGGACAAGTACACTCCCATCCTGCTGGAACAGGGCTTGAAATGCATGATCGGCAAGGGCAGGAGGTCGGCGGAGGTCAGGCAAGAGATGCTGAAGCACCGGGCAGTATACCTGGCAGCCACAGGTGGCGCCGGTGCGCTGCTTTCGCGTTCAATCAAGAGGATCGACCCGGTGGCATATCCCGAACTGGGAACGGAGGCGGTATTCCGGCTGGAGGTCGAAGACTTCCCTGCCGTGGTCATCAATGACATCTACGGCGGAGACCTTTACGAGATGGGCAAAGCCGCTTACAGGAAAAGGTAACCTGTTACGGCAGCATTGAAAGATATTTGAGCAGCCCGGCGACACTTTTGGCGTCGCATATCTCGCCGCTGTCTATCATGCCGGCTATCTTTGCGATAGGTACCCTCACAACCTCGATCTCGTCGGTGTCTTCGGCTATTATGCGGCTTTCCTTTAATCCCGTGGCCAAGAACGCGTAGATAAACTCGGTGCAATACCCGGGAGCCGAATAAAAGCCTGCCAGCCTGACTACTTTTTCCGGACGGTAGCCGATCTCCTCCTGCAGCTCGCGCCCGACGCATTCCTCCGGGCTCTCGCCTTCCTCAATAACGCCTGCCGGTATTTCCAGGAGATCTTTACCTGTGGGTGTCCTGCACTGCCGTACCATAATGACGTTGTCCCGGTCATCCAGCACAACGGCGGCAATGCAGTCCCTGTGCTCTACGATCTCCCGGGAGACGGTTTCACCCGTGCTCTTCTCAACAGTGTTTGTGCTCAGCTTAACTACTCTGCCCTCGAAAATCGTCCGGGAGGACAGTATCTTCTCACTGCTCATTGGCCCACCGGCACATCCAGCACCAGCGCCACCTCGTCGCAATCGGGAAACTTGGGGCAGCTATAGCACTCGGCCCAGATCTTGCGCGGCAGCTCCGTCTTCTCAACCAGTTTGAACCCCTGCCTCTGAAAAAAGCCCGCCTTGTAGGTCAGGCAAAATATGCGCGGTATGCCCAGCGACCTGGCTTCTTCAACACAGGCTTTGATCAGGGCTGCGCCCATGCCGCTCTTGTGCCGGGTCTCGTCAACCGCCAGCGCCTTCACCTCGGCCAGGTCGGCCCAACTGATGTGCAGCGCGCCACAGGCCATAACGCCGCCGCCGCTATCGCGTATGACGAAATAGTCCCGCAGGTTTTCATATATCTCACTCAGCGCGCGGGGCAGCATCTCACCCTTGCCGGCGAATCTATTGACCAGCTCGTGCATCTTTTTGACATCATTGATTGTCGCTTTCTCTACTTTCATAACATCTTTCCTTTCAGCTTGGACACAAGTGTCTGATAAAAACTGTCCCTCGACCGCAGACGCAGAAATCTAACGGTCGGCTCCGCCAGGCACACTTCAACTACATCGCCGCTTTTCAATTGCTCCTCCACCTGCCCGTCCATGCTTATCATCGCATCGTGGTTGGTAAAGACCCTGAGTTTTAGTTTTGTGGACGGCGCCAGCACTACGGCTTTAGCCATATTCAAATGGGGGCAGACCGCCTTCATCAGGATGTCGCGCGACTCCGGGTACAGGATAGGTCCGCTGGCAGCCATCGAGTAGCCTGTGCTGCCGGTGGCTGTGGACATTATGACAGCATCGGCGCGGTAGGTTGTAAATACCTGATTATTGATAGTCACTTCAACGTTTACCAGGCGCAGGTGCCTGCCGCGCCCGATCACCACGTCGTTAAGGGCATGGTACGTATTGCCGGAGGACCTGACAACTGCCTGCAGGACGGCCCTCTGCTCGATCCAGCCCGCGCCGCCGATTATCTCAACCAGCCTGTCCCTGGCGTCCTCAGCCTCCAGCTCGGTCATAAAACCCAGGTTGCCGAAATTCACGCCCACGATGGGTATCTCAAGCGGGAAGATTATTCTGGCTGCGCGCAGTATGGTACCGTCGCCGCCGACGCTGATGACAAGGTCAGATCCGGCCAGTGAGCTGCGTGCCTCGCCCTCGTCCCAGGACGAGTGTATCCAGCACCGGATACCCTTGCCCTGCAGAAACCCCTCGATATCGCGGGCGAAGCGTTCCGATTTCTCGACCTTGGGATGATATAAAATGCCTGCTCTTTTCACAGAGCAGCAGACTATCACAAGCATTTAGCAGTGTCAAATATGACAGAGAGCGCGCCCGGCCTACAGTCCGAAAAGCACCGAGGCATTCTGGGCCAGCGCAATGAAGGCGCCGGGCAGCACGCCGATGATGACGACAGGGATGCAGCACAGGGCAAGGGCCAGCCACTCGGGCCAGGACGAGGTAACTTTATCCGCTGAGGCCGGCTCGCCCATCCACATGAACTTGACCACCTTGAAATAGTAATAGGCGGAGATACAGCTGTTGATCACCGCCACGATAACAAGCCACAAAAGGCCCTGGTCGACAGCGCCGCTGAATATGTAGATCTTGGCTATCAGGCCTGCCGTGGGAGGCAGCCCTGTGAGGGAGACCATGCAGAGTGTCAGGGCCACTGCCAGCAGGGGGGCGCGCTTGCCCATGCCTGTGTAGTCCGCTATCTCATCGCTTTTGATCTTGTTGGAGATGGCAATGATGGCGATGAAGGCTCCTAAATTTGTCAGTGTATAGCTCAACAGGAAGAATAGCAGTCCGCTGCGCAGGGTGCTGTCCCCCTGTGACCCCATCCCTATGGCGGCCAGTCCGACCATGAGGTAACCGGCCTGGGCTATGCTGGAATATCCCAGCATTCTCTTTATATTGGTCTGGAGCAGGGCCATCAGGTTGCCCGCCGTCATAGTAACGGCAGCCAGCACGGCGATGATTACGGCCCAATCGGTGTGAAGCCAGGCAGGCATGCCGAAAGCAGTCATAAGGACACGCGCGATGACGGCAAACCCCGCCGCCTTGCTGGCCACTGAAAGGTAGGCCGTGATGGGGGTTGGGGCGCCCTCGTAAACATCCGGCACCCACATCTGGAAGGGCACGCTGGCTATCTTGAAGCCGAACCCGGTTATGAGTAAGACCAGGCCCACCAGCAGGGCGGGCACGCTCACAAGGTTGACGGCCGGCATACCCTTCATATAGTCGGCGATGCAGGTCAGGCAGGTATTGCCCGTCATGCCGAATACCAGAGCCATGCCGTAGAGCAGGACAGCCGAAGCAACCGAACCCAGGATAAGGTACTTCAGCCCGGCTTCACTGGACTTCTTATCCTTGAGGAAGCTGACTAATACATAGAGGGAAATACTGCTCAACTCCAGGGCAATATAGATGGTTATCAGGTTGATGGCAGAAACGAGCAGCATCAGCCCGATGGCGGACAGCATCAGCAGCGCGTAGAACTCGCCCTGGAACCTTTGGAATTTGGCAACATATTTATGGGAGGCCATAATAACCAGCACCGTGGCCGCCAGAATGAGCAGTCTGAAGAAGAGGCCGAATTGATCTATGGCAATAGTGCGGTAAAAAGCCTCCGTAGCCTGGCTGCCCCACAGCATAAGCACGAAGAAAGCTGAGAGCAGCGCCCCGGCAACAGCAATAAACGGCAGCGCCTTCTTGTTGGCGATGAACAGGTCCAGCATGATGATAAGCAGGGCAAAGCACAGCAGGCTTATCTCCGGCGCGATATATTTAATCTGATCCATTATCATCTGTCTAAACCATCAGCAAGACCCATATATTTAGATGCCTATCAGCCTGGCAATAGGCGCTATTCCCATATTTATGACATTGGTCAGTACGGCGGGGTAAATGCCGACCGCCATAATGACCGCCACGAAGGAGAAGGTGCATATCATTTCGACCCTGTCGGCGTCGCCCACGCCTTTGTACTTATCCAGCGGGTAACCGTAGAAGACCCTCTGCAGCATCCAGAGGATGTAGCCGGAGGTGATAACGATGCCCAGCACCGCTATAAGTGTAAATACCTGCATCCCGCCGGTCACCGTGCTGGTGAAGCTGCCGGCGAATGTTATGAATTCAGCCACAAACCCGGCGGTGCCCGGCAGGCCCAGGGAAGCCAGCCCTGCAATGCTGAAAACAACCACTATGACCGGCATCTGGCGAGCCAGGCCGCTCAAATTATTCAGGTCGCGGGTATGGGTCTTTTCATATACCAGGCCCACCATGGCGAAGAGCAGGCCGGTGATCACGCCGTGGCTGAACATCTGCAGGCTGGCGCCCACCAGGCTGACCTGGTCCAGGGCAAAGATGCCCAGCAGCACGTAGCCCATGTGGCTGACGCTGCTGTAGGCGATCAGCCTTTTAAGGTCGGTTTGCCTGATGGTTACAGCCGCCCCGTAGATAACGCCGATAACGGCCAGCGTGAGCATGACGGGGGCGTACTGCACAGCCACCTGGGGCAGCATGCTTACACAGACACGGATCATGCCGTAGCCGCCCATCTTGAGCAGTGCGCCCGCCAGTATCACGCTAGCAGCCGTGGGCGCATTGGTATGGGCGTCGGGCAGCCAGGTATGCAGGGGGAAAACCGGCAGCTTGATGGCGAATCCAACGATCAGCAGGAAGAAGAGCACTGAGAGCGGTATGAAGGACGAGGCGATCTGTATACCTGCCAGGGCCGTCATATCAAAGGTGTGTGCGATGAAGTAAACGCAAAGTATGCCGGCCAGCATAAAGGCGCTGCCGACCAGGGTAAAGATGAGGTACTTGTAGGCGGCATATTCCTTGCGCCCGCTTCCCCAGATAGAGATAAGGAAGAACATGGGTATCAGTTCCAGCTCCCAGAAAAGGAAGAAGAGGATGAGGTCCAGCGAGCAGAAAACGCCTAATATGCTGCTTTCCAGCAGCAGTATCCACATGAAATACTGCCTCGGCTGAAGCTGTATCTTCCAGGAGACCAGCACCGATACCACTCCCAGGAAGGTCATAAGTATGACAAGTGGCAGGCTGAGGCCGTCGACTCCCAGGTGATAGAACGAATTGATGGCCGGTATCCAGGGCGCCTTCTCGACGAACTGCATCTGCCCGATAGCGGATGCCGACCTGTCGAACATGATAAAGACCGCAATCGACAGTACAAAAGAGGCCATGGCCGCCGCCAGGGCAATCCACTTGACCGTCTTCTGCCCCGGCCGCGGTATGAGGGCAAGCACGATTATACCGATAACCGGCAGAAAAACGATCCAGCTCAACAAATTCAGATTCAAAACCATTTACCTCAGCCGAATAAATACAAACATGCAACTATGGCTATAGCGCCGATTGCAATGCTGATTACGTATAATTGCGTCTGCCCCGTCTGTAACCTGCGCAGCATCCCGCCGGCTGCGGCAGTGCCCTGCGCGGTCCCGTTTACGGTGCCGTCCACTACGCTGGAGTCGAACATGGCCATCCACTTGAAAATTCCGTTGTATAAAATAGTCTTGACGATGACGTTTTCGTAGAGCTCATCCATCCAGTATTTGCGTGACAGCATTATGTAAATAGGCTTAAATGCCATGCCCACCTTTGCGGGTGAAATCCATTTAGCGCAGTACATGCTGTATGCCAGCATAATGCCGAGTATAGCAACCGCCAGCGATATCAGCGGCAATGGGTGAGTCAGGATCCCGAAGAAACCAGCGAAGAAACTGATATCTTTGGCTTCCCCCTCGCCCATGAACTGGTTGAACAGTCCCGTCACGTTTATCCATCCGGCGCAGACCGCCAGAATGGCCAGTATAACCAGCGGGATGACCATAACCCAGGGTGACTCGTGCGGCCCTTTTGAATGCTCGTCGCCGTGCCCGCCGTGCTCGGGCTGTGCCCCACCCTTGTAGTCCCCGTGAAAGGTCATGAATACAGCCCTGAACATGTAGAAAGCCGTCATGAAAACGGTCACAATGCACAGTCCGAATAATACCGGCTGCTTGTCGATAATCGAAACCAGTATCTCGTCCTTGCTCCAGAACCCGGCCAGCGGCCAGATGCCTGCCAGGCTGAGTGAACCGATGAGGAATGTGACATAGGTCCAGGGCATGACCTTGCGCAGCCCGCCCATCAGCCTCATGTCGAAGGTGCCCGTGCCGTGGTTAACGCTGCCCGATCCTAAGAACAACAGCGCCTTGAAGAACGCGTGTGTGAAAAGGTGGAAGATGCCGATGGCCACGCTGCCCACGCCCAGGCCCACCATCATGAAACCAAGCTGGCTGATGGTGGAGTAGGCCAGCACCCGCTTGATATCATTCATAACCAGGCCCATGGTGGCGGCGAAAATTGCTGTGAAGGCGCCGATGATGCCGACCGTCAGCATGGCGTCAGGGGAATGCTCAAAGATGGGGTAGAAGCGGGCGACTAAAAATACGCCGGCTGCCACCATGGTGGCGGCATGTATGAGGGCGCTCACCGGTGTGGGACCTTCCATGGCGTCCGGCAGCCAGACATGCAGGGGGAACTGGGCTGATTTGCCGGCCGCGCCGGAGAAGATGCCGATGGCCACCCAGGTCAGCGTGGCGCCCGCCAGCGCGCCCGTCGCAACTATCTTGTAGAGCGTCTCGGTATCGAACGTGCCGGTCTGGGCATAGAGTATCAATATGGCAGCCAGGAAACCGAAATCTCCCAGCCGTGTCACGATAAATGCTTTCTTGGCTGCGTTGGCCGCCGACGGCTTGAGGAACCAGAAGCCGATCAGCAGGTATGAGCCCAGCCCCACCCCCTCCCAGAAGACGAACATGAAGAGGATGTTATCGGCCAGCACCAGGCCCAGCATGCAGGCAGTGAAGAGGGACATGAAGGCATAATATCTGAGGTAACCGGGGTCACCCTTCATGTAGCCCTGCGAATAAATCTGCACCATCAGGCTGACAAAGGTGACCACCACCACCATCACGGCGGTCAGCGAATCAACCAGCACGCCGATGTGTATATTCAGGTTTCCCATCACAGCCCACTCGATATCGTCCACGGGCAGCATATTGCCCGGGGCGGCTATGACCGCGCCGAGCAACCACAGCGACAGCGCGCAGGATATGCCGACCGCGCCGATGGTGATATACCCGCCTATCTGCGGCCGTTTATTCAGGAAAGGCCTCAGCACCAGCCCGATAAACAGGAAAGACAGGAAGGGTATTAAGAAAATAAGCCAGGGAACCTGTGTCGGCATTATAGTTTCCTCAGTACCTCCTCGATGACATGTACCCGTTCACGGGAGACGTAGATCCTGTATGGGACCGACTCCCTCATCTCCAGTTTATCGGAATCGGGCAACAGCCTGGTGGGAATACCTTCGCCCTCGAAGAATTCCTTCCACATCTCGGCTATCATCAGGTTAGGAGCGCTTTTAACTTGAACCCACATATCATTACCATTTCAGGATGTTGAAATTTTCTATGTCCACACTTTCGCGGTTCCTGTAAACCGCGAAAATGATGGCTATGCCCACAGACACTTCGGCGGCAGCCACCACTATGACAAAGATGGCGAATATCTGCCCGGTCAGCGTTACCGGTGTAACATAGCGGGAAAAGGCGATCAAAGCGATATTAACGGCGTTCAGCATTATCTCAAGGCACATGATTATCTTGATCACGTTGCGCTGCGTGAGTACCCCGTACAGCCCGGTACAGAAGAGCACCGCCGATAATACTAAGTACTGGTCCAATCCTGCGCTAAACATCATTTCTCCCTGATCACCGCGATCGCGCCGAGTATTGCTGAGAGCAGCATCACGGCCGCAATCTCCACGGTCAAGAGGTAACCCGGGTCGCCGAAAAGAGCCTTGCCCAGCGGCTTGACAGTTTCCTGCAGCGGTGCGTTATCCGGCATGGCAAATATAGTGTTGATGACGCCGAAAACGACCACACCCAGCAGGAGGGCTGCCACGACAACAGCCGGGTACTTGAGTTTGCCCAGCGGCTGACCGTGCCTGGCATCCCTGGTGAGCATGATGGCCACGATAATCAGTATGGAGATGGCGCCCACGTAGACCAGCACCTGCACGATGGCCAGGAAGTCCGCCTGCAGCAGCAGGTAAATGCCGGCAACCGTCATAAATAGCAGTATCAGGCAGAGGGCCGCGCGGAAGATGTCGCGCACCACGATCACGGCCATGGCCGAAGCCACAGCTATGGCTGCCAGCAGGTAAAATACTATATCAAGCACCGGGACCCCTCTTGCGTTTGCTCAAAGGCAGGAAACTCAATTTCTGGCCGCCCACGGCCCGGTCGTAAAGCAGCAGGCTCTGTTCCGGCAGGCTGTCATCGAACTGCGGCCTGTAATATGCGCTGGGCTGCCGGTCGTTTGAAACGGCCAGCTTCTCCTTATTCTGTACCAGGTCCCCCCGGCGGTATTTGGCGCATTCGTAGCTGAGGCCCATGGCCAGCGCGTTATACGGGCAGGCCTCCACGCACAGGCCGCAGAACATGCAGCGACCCGTGTCGATCTCGAACTTATCTACGATAAATTTACTGTCCTCGCCCCGGTGCGTCTGGACAATGATATTGCCCTGCGGACAGCCCTTGGAGCAGGTGGCGCAGCCCGTGCAGGCCAGGGGGAACCAGACCAGTTCATTGCCGCGTATCCTCTTAGATGTAACCAACTTCTCGTCAGGATACTGGATAGTGATGGGCGACCTGAAAAGGTGCATAAAGGTCAAAGCCATGCCTTTAGCGATGCCGATGCCGTAGCGTTCAAACTTCAACCCGGCCACCTCCTAAGGTGAATAACCTCGACCATAGCAGGACCAGAACCGCTGCCAGGCCAAAGTTCAATATCACCATCACCCACTGCGGAATCGATAACAGCACCTCTATGGCAACCAGTACCAGGTTAATGACCGCCATGGGGAGCAGGAATTTCCAGGCGAAGGACATCAACTGGTCCACCCTCAGCCGGGGCAGAGTGGCGCGCATCCAGACGATCAGGCTGAAGACCAGCATAACCTTGATCACAAACCACAGCACCGGCGGAAGCAGCGGACCCTGCCAACCGCCCAGGAAAAGCGTGGAGATGATGCCCGCGTAAGCCAGGGCAACGCCGTACTCACCCAGGTAAAACATGGCAAATTTCATGCCGGAGTACTCGATGTGGTACCCGGCCACGATCTCTGAATCGGCTTCCAGCAGGTCGAAGGGCGAGCGGTTCATCTCCGCCAGGCATCCCAGGAAGAAGATGATGAATGCCAGCGGCTGCAGCAGTATATAAGGTATGGACTGCGTCTCCACTATCTTGAGCATGGAAAACGAGCCTGCCAGCATGGCCACCCCGACTATGGACAGGACAACCGGCAGCTCGTAGCTCACCATCTGCGCAATGGCCCGCAGGCCCGAGATGAGCGAATACTTGTTGTTGGAGGCCCAGGCCGCCATGAAAATACCGATCACGGAAATCGAACTGATGGCGATGACATAGATGACGCACACATTAAGGTCAACCAGGATGGCCCCCGCGCCGACCGGTATTACGGCGAACAGCATCAGTATTGGCACAAAGACGATGATGGGTGCTATAAAATGGATGACCTTGTCAGCCCTGTCCGGCACGATATCTTCCTTGAGCAGAATCTTGATGGCGGTGGCGATGGGCTGCAGTATTCCCTCGGGGCCGCAGCGGTTGGGACCGGTGCGGATCTGGAAGCGGCCCAGCAGCCGCCTCTCCCACCAGATGAAGACTATGATGATGGTCAGCACGCAGATAATAATAATCAGGATGCCCACAATGGCGGGCGTAAGGTAAACCGCCCAGTCGGGCCAGTCCAAACCCTTGAGCATCAGTTGAAACTGTTCAAGCAAGGTCACCGGTCTATCTCTCCCAGCACGACATCGATGCTGCCGAAAATAATAATCAAATCAGCCACCTTCCACCCCACCACCATATCCTGCAGGGCCGTGATATTGATCAGGGTGGGCGGGTAAATATGCAGGCGGTAGGGAGCGATCGAACCGTCGCTGACCGCGTAGAAGCCTATATTGCCCTTGGGCGCCTCGAGGTACCCGTACGCCTCACCCTTGGGCGGCCTGAAGAACTGCGGCAGTTCGGCGCAGACCGGTCCCTTTTCAGGCAGCCTGGCCAGCGCCTGCTCCAGGATGCGCACGCTCTGCCTTATCTCCTGCATCCTGACCCAGTAGCGGTCATAGCAGTCTCCGGCATCGCCGGTGGGGACCTCGAAATCGAACCTGTCGTAGATCGAATAGGGGTCCATCTTGCGGATGTCCCACTTCACGCCGCTGGCACGCAGCACCGGACCGCTGGCGCCGATGGCGATGGCCGTCTCGCGGGGCAGTATGCCCACGCCCTTGCTGCGCACCAGCAGTATCTCGTTCTGCGCCAGTAGCTGATCGTACTCGTCGATATATTTGGGCATCTCCGCCACGAACTTTTTCACAGCCGGCCAAAATTCAGCGGGTATATCCTGGCTGACCCCGCCGATACGCATGTAGTTGTACAGCAGGCGCTGCCCGCACACCATCTCAAAAAGGTCCATGATCTTTTCGCGCTCACGCCACATGTAAAGCACGGGGGTCATCATAGCTCCCAGGTCGTTGAGGAAAAAGCCCACGGCCATCATGTGGCTGGATATCCTCATGATCTCGGAAAAGACCACCCTGATATACTCGGCCCGCTCGGGCACCTTGATCCCGCCCAGCTTTTCAATGGCCATGCAGTAGGCCAGGTTATTGGTCATGGAGGAAAGGTAATCCAGCCTGTCTGTGAAAGGTATGTTCTGCGTGTAGGTCCTGGTCTCGGCCAATTTCTCGATGCCGCGGTGCAGGTACCCGATGATGGGCTCGACGCCCACCACAACCTCGCCGTCCAGCGATACCCTCAGCCGGAAGACTCCGTGGGTGGACGGGTGCTGCGGACCGATATTCAAATAAAACGGTTCGGTTTTGATCGGCATCTTACAAGTAATCCCTTCTCAGCGGGTGGCCTGTAAACCCCTCCCACAGGAGCAGCCTCCTCATATCGGGGTGGCCGTCGAACTTTATGCCCAACAGGTCAAAAATCTCGCGCTCCTGGTAGTAAGCTGCCCGCCAGACATCGACTACGGAGGGAACCGCCGGGTTATCCCTGCCGTAGCAGCGCGTTTTAAGCATCAGGCTCTGGTTGTTTTTCAATGACACCAGCCGGTAAACGATCTCGAAATAGTCGAGGTAATCGACCGCCGTGACGAAAGTCAGGTAGTCGAATTCCAACCCGGGCGCCTGCTTGAGGTATTGGGCTACCTGCAGCAGGTGCTTGCTCTCAATCAGCAGGTTATTCCTGTCGGCGGAGACGATGGCGCCGGGGAACAGCTCGTTTAAACCCTTTGCTAACTCTTCCCCGTTGACAGCTACAGTCACTTTTACACTACCATCCTTCAGGCTACTTCAAAGAAAGGTTAGGGTTGTCAATCGTTCCCTTGATCATCTTGGCGTGCAGCCGGGTTATGCCGTAGATCAGTCCCTCGGGCCTGGGCGGACAGCCCGGTATGTATACATCCACCGGCAGTATCCTGTTCACGCCCGGGACAACGCTGTACGACTCCCTGAAGGTGCCGCCGCTGATGGCGCAGGCCCCCATGGCGATAACCCATTTGGGCTCGGGCATCTGGTCGTAGACCATCCTGATAGCCGGGGCCATCTTCCAGGTGACGGTGCCGGCCACTATCATCAGGTCCGCCTGGCGCGGCGACCACCTGAAAATATCCATACCGAAGCGGGAAACGTCGAAGCGGGAGGCAGCCATGCCGATCATTTCAAAGGCGCAGCAGGCCAGGCCGAACATGAGCGGGAAAATGGAGCGCTGCCGCGCCCAGGCGACGGCCGCGGTCACAGGCATCAGGAGTATGTTGCGTCGTATCTCCTCGTCCAGCCATTTATCCGGGTCTGGGTAGGGGCTGGTGCAGTTCTGCAGGAAAGAGCTGATCAGCTTGCCTTCTGCCAGGTCGGCTTCCTGCGGGGTGAAGACCTCGGGCCTTATTATTTCCACTGCAGGGCCCCTTTGCGCCAGGCATAAATGTATCCAACCGTCAGGATTACCAATAATATACCCACCGCAACAAGCCCGCCGTATCCGAGTTCCTTAACATTAACCGCCCAGGGATAGAGGAAGATTGTCAGCATGTCGAGCAGCACGAACATGACTGCGAAGAAATAGTACCGGAAATTATACTGCACCCACGTCTTGCCCACCGTCTGCATTCCGCACTCGTACTGCCCGGTCTTGGCAGGGTTCTTCTTATGAGGGATCAAGCCTATCCTTTGCACCAGCATGGGCAGCATGGGGATGGTAACGGTGAAAAGGATGGCGACTATGAGTAAAATTCCGACGTAGCCGTACTGTTCCAGCACTTTTACAGTTCTCCTGTCAAAAACCGTTGGTTAGTATATTACAATTGATAAAAAGATGTCAAAACCGATTTAGCGAGTTTGACTTACGAATAAGGCGCGGTATTATAATAAAGCCTCGATTTACCATTATTTCATTGGTCACTGCGGTTTAACATCAGCCAAAATGCGTATTACAGGAGGCTCCGCCAGGGGCCATGTCATCAAAACCCTGCCCGGCCTGCTGGTGCGGCCTACCACCGACAAGTCGCGTGAGGCCATATTCTCCATGCTGGCCTCGATGGCCGGCAGTTGGGAGAGCGGGCTGGACCTGTTCGCCGGCAGCGGCGCCCTCGGGATAGAAGCATTGAGCCGCGGCATGGGCCGGGTCGATTTTGTTGACCGGAACAGCAAGTGCTGCCAGGTAATCAAGCAAAACCTGGCAAAAACGGGATTTATTGACAGTGCTCATGTATACTGTTGCCCGGCCATGAAAGCTATTGGTTTCTTAGAGACGCGCTACGATCTGGTGTTTCTGGACCCGCCCTACGCTGATACTCACCTGGGCGACCTTGTAAGCGCGCTGGCCGGGTCCCGGCTTATATCAGGGGAAACGCTGATTACCGTGTCGCACGCGGCGCGCTCACCACTGCATGACAGATATGATGACATCTTGAAGATAAAGGAGAAAAGGTACGGGGATACCTGCATTTCAATCTACCGCAAGGAGGCCACGACTTGACTATAGCGATCTACCCGGGCAGTTTCGATCCCATAACCAACGGGCATTTAGACATCGTGAAGAGGGCGTCATCCATATTCGAAAAGTTGATCCTCAGTGTATATGATATACCGCAGAAATCGCTGCTCTTCAGCGCCGCAGAACGGGTGGACCTGGCCCGCAGGGCAGTGGTGGATTTTAAGAACGTAGAGGTAGTATCTTACTCGGGCATAACCGTGGAGTATGCCAGGCAGGCCGGGGCAAAGGTGCTGGTGAGGGGGCTGCGAGCCAGTTCGGATTTCGAGCGCGAGTTTGAAATGGCCCTTATGAACAAAAAGCTGGCGCCGGACATCGAGCTTGTGTGTTTCATGGCCAACCTGCGCTACCAGTTCCTCAGTTCGAGCATGCTCAAGGAGATAATCACTCTGGGCGGCAACCTGGATGATATGATGCCGCAGCACGTCAGCGCCGCCCTCAAGCGGAAGCTGCTGCCCTGAGGGTATTCAACCAGCCCTAAATCTGGTAGCATATTGACAGAAATTTTGTCTTGAATGATTAAAATATAATTGGAGGTGCCGTTAAAAATGGCCTACAAGATAACTGATGATTGTATCAGCTGCGGCGCGTGCGAGGCCGAGTGCAAAAATGCGGCTATTAAAGAGGGGGCGACCATCTACGAAATAGAGGCCGCCAAGTGTACCGAGTGTGCAGGCTGGTTCGACAAGCCCAAGTGCGTCGAGGTCTGCCCGGTCGACTGCTGCGTGCCCGATCCCGACCACAAGGAGTCGAAAGACCAGCTCCTGGAAAAGTGGAAGAAGCTGCATCCCGGCAAGACGCCCCAGGCGTAATAACAACGGATATTCCGGGATAACCTTTATATATGCTGACCATCGACCTTGATCTCCTCGAGATCAACGGCAAGGAAGACATACTTGACGCCGGCTGCGGCCATGGCCGTCACATCTGGCAGGTGTGCAAAATCAACGGTGGCCGTTCCGTGGCATTCGACCTGGACGCCGCCAGCCTCAAGCATGCCTGGTGCATGCTTTGCGAGATGGACAAGAAAAAGGAGACCGTGGGGGACTGGCACCTGGTCTCGGGAAGCGTGACCAGCCTGCCCTTCGAGGACGGGCTATTCGACAAGGTGGTATGCTCGGAGGTGCTGGAGCACGTGCCCGACGATTCTGCCGCGGTATCGGAGTTTACCCGCGTGCTCAGGCCGGGCGGCATCCTGGCAGTCAGCGTGCCGTCGCATTTCGCCGAGTCGGTCTGCTGGAAGATATCGGCTGATTACCACAATTCACCCGGGGGGCATATCAGGATCTACAGGCTGTCCGAGATAATGGAGTTGCTGAAAAAGCACGACCTGGATATCTACGCCATCCGCTACAAGCATGCGCTTCACTCCATTTACTGGTGGTCCAAGGGGCTGTTCGGTCTCAAAAACGAAAAGGCTTTCGTGCCGTCGCAGTATTACAAGTTCTTAGTCTGGGACATCTACAGCGGGCACCGCTACACCAAGTGGCTGGAGAACGGACTCAACCACGTCTTTCCCAAGAGCACCGTGATATACTGCCGCAAGCCCGCAGCGGCGTAGTCCAGCCGTCTCAATCATTTCACCCCTGCTGTTTTGCGCCTATGCTTTTGGCCTTTTCGTAAGCAGCCGTGACCGCGTTTACCACCAGCGAGCGCAGTCCGCCGCTTTCCAAGCGCAGCAGGGCCTCGCTGGTCGTGCCCCCCGGTGAGGTGACCATATTCCTCAGTTCGGCGGGATGCTTAGACATTTTTTTCATGGCCTCGGCGGAGCCGGCAACTGTCTCGATAACGAGCTTTTGCGCCGTATCCCGGGGAAGGCCGATATGGACACCCGCGTCAATCAGCGCCTCGATAAACAGGAACACGTAGGCCGGGCCGCTGCCGCTGATAGCCGTGGCCATGTCTAAATATCTCTCATCAGCGAAATGCAGCTCCTCGCCCATAGAGGACAGTATCAGACGGGCCGTATCATATTTTTCGGCCGATAGTTCCTTTGATGAAGTCCACACGGTCATGCCCCTGCCTACCTGCGCCGGGGTATTGGGCATGGCGCGTACAACCGCGCCGTACTTGAGGCGACGGCAGATGGTCTCCAGGCTGACCCCGGCGGCGATGGATATGACCAGTTGGGATTTAAGGTGTGCCGATATCTGCTCCATAACGCCGTCCATCTCCTGCGGCTTGATGGCTAAAATGACGGCGTCAACCCCTTTTACGGCTGCGGCGTTATCGTCGCCAACCGCTACCCCGTATTTTTTGCGGGCCAGCTCCCGCCGTTCCCGCGAGACGTCGCTGACAATGATATCCCCCTTGGCGGCCAGCCTGGCGCGCAGAATGCTCTTGACCAGTGCCCCGCCCATGGTACCTCCCCCGATTACAGCAACCTTCATAGTTCAGCTCCTTTCACCGAATATTGCGCGCCCTATCCTTATCATGGTGGCGCCCTCTTCTACAGCCACCTCGAAATCGTCCGTCATACCCATGGACAGCTCCTTGAAGCCATAGGCCGAATTGAGTCCCCTCAGGGCAGCAAATAGCGGCCTGGCCTGCTCCGCGTCAG
>JAPLHM010000025.1 GCA_026389635.1 Chloroflexota bacterium
CATCGTCCGTCACCTGCAGCACGTGACCGTGTCCATACCTGAATACCAGGAGAAACGCGATTTTATGTATAATAGCCTGGCCGGCATGGGCTACCGGTTGGTCAAGCCGCAGGGCGCATTTTACATGTTCCCCAGGACGCCCATCGAAAATGATGTGGAATTCGTTCATGAGTTGCAAAAATTGAACGTTATGACCGTTCCCGGCAGGGGCTTCGGCAGCCCCGGTTATTTCAGGATCTCCTACTGCGTCAATCACAGCACCCTCGAAGGCGCCCTTGACGGATTCAAGAAGGCGGCCGGGCTGTTTAGAATCTCCTGATCCGGGCGGTTCCCATCGACAACCACCGCCCCCCTTAATTCGCATGATCGACACTTATACAATTCCGCAACTTATAGAAGCCAACCACAGAAAGTGGGGCGGGCAGACCGCCATGTGCGTAAAAAGCCGCGGCATCTGGCACCGCTACAACTGGGCCGCCTACTATGACAGGGTGAAATACTTTTCGCTCGGCCTGGTCAGCCTTGGCCTGAAAAAAGGTGATGTGGTATGCATCATCGGCGATAATGAGCCCGAGTGGTTCTGGGGAGAGTTCGCGGTTCAGGCCGCCGGCGGCATAGCCACCGGCTCTTTCGTAGATTCTATCCCCTCCGAGCTGAAATACATCGTCAATCACTCCGGCGCCAGCTTCGCGCTGGTCAACGACCAGGAGCAAACCGATAAGTTCCTCGAGTTCTGCGACGAACTCCCCTCACTGCAAAAAATCGTCTACTGGGACCCCAAGGGACTGGGCAATTACGATGATCCCCGCCTGCTCAGTTTTAACAAAGTCATTGAGATGGGCGCCGCCTATGACAGGGCCAACCCCGGCGTATTCGAGCAAAACATAGCGGCGGTGCGGCCGGACGATACGGCCTTCATCTATTACACCTCGGGCACGACCGGTTTGCCCAAGGGGGCCATACTCACGCACGGGGCGCTGGTCAACACGGCGCGCGGCTTTGTCAGCGTCTATCCCCTGGATGGCAGCGATGACCTGGTCTCCAATTTCCCGGCCGCCTGGGTGGGCGACAGCTATTTTGCCACCATTCCCCACCTGCTGACCGGGGCACGCCTCAATTTTGCAGAAGAGCCGGAGACCATCGCGGAGGACACGCGTGCGGTCGGCCCGGATTTCGCCATATACGGCCCCCGTCAGTGGGAGAGCATCGTCAGCGAGATACAGGTTAAGATCACCGACGCGCACCCGCTCAAAAGGTTTTTCTACCGGCTGCTGATGCCGGTGGGCTACAAGATGGCGGAGTTTAAATTCAACGACACTAAGCCCGGGCCTTTCTGGAGCACGTTGTATTTTATGGCACACCTGCTGTTGCTCAGGCCGCTCAAGGACCGGCTGGGTCTGAGCAACGTTAGATTCGCCGTGACAGGTAGCTCGGTGCTCAGCCTTGACACCTTCAAGCTGATCCACGCCATGGGCATCGAGCTCAGGCAGACCTACGCCAGCACAGAGGCCGGCTTCATCTCCTCGCACACAAAGGGGGACATCGATTTCCA
Source organism: Chloroflexota bacterium (assembly GCA_026389635.1). Lineage (GTDB taxonomy): Bacteria > Chloroflexota > Dehalococcoidia > GIF9 > UBA5629 > CAIMUM01. The sequence goes on from JAPLHM010000025.1 coordinate 1,553, forward strand.
GAGCGTGGGACGTCCCGCGCTGGGCGTGGAGGTCCGGCTGTCGGGAGACGGCGAACTGCTGGTGAGGAGCGACTGCACTTTTACAGCTTACCTGGGCGAGCCCGAGAAGACGGCCCTCATCAAGAGGGACGGTTGGGTGCATACCGGCGACGCGGTGAATATCAGCGACAAGGGACACCTTATATTTTTAGACAGGCTGGAGCACATGGGTACCCTGGTCAGCGGCGCCAAATACGCCCCGCAGTACATCGAGGGCAGGCTGCGCTTCAGCCCGTATATCAAGGATGCCATGGTCATAGGCGGCAAGGACAAGTCCTTCGTGGCCGCCATGATCAATATCGACTTCGCCATGGTGGGAAAGTGGGCCGAGCGCAGGGGCCTACCATATACCACTTTTGTCGACCTGTCGCAGAAGCAGGAGGTGGCGGATTTGATCAGGAAGGACCTGCTAAGGGTCAACAGCTACCTACCGGAGCTCTCCCGGGTGAAAAGGTATCTGCTGTTGCACAAGGAGTTCGACCCCGATGAGGCGGAGCTCACCAGGACGCGCAAGCTCAGGCGCGAATTTATGGAGATGAGGTACAGGCCCGTGATAGATGCCGTCTACAGCGGGGCGGGATCGCTAAAGGTAGATGCCTCGGTGACCTACCGCGACGGCAGGAAGGGTAGCGTTTCCACCCTGATCAGGATATGGGACATCTGACATGACGAATTTGCTGCAATACACCGTGACCGGCCTGGCGGTAGGCATGATCTACGCGCTCATCGCACTGGGGTTTGCGCTGATCTGGAAATCCAGCCGCGTGGCCAACCTGGCGCTGGGACAATTGGTGCTCATCTCGTCCTGGTTTACCTACAGTATGCTGGTGCAGGTCGGGCTGCCTGTCTGGGCAGGCATGATAGCGACCATACTGTTCGCCATATTTTTAGGCTGGATGATCGAGCGCTTTACCCTGCGCCCGCTGATCGGACAACCCATACTCTCCCTGATCGCGGTCACCCTGGGCATTGCCTATTTCCTGGAGGGCGTGGTCACGGTGGTGTGGCCAGTCAGCGTGGCCAAGTTGCCGGCCCTCTTTCCACAGGAGCCCGTGACCATAGGCACAGCAGTCATCTCGCAGGAATACCTGTGGGCGGCAGCAATCTCGCTCGTCCTGTTCGGCCTGCTATCGTTGTTTTTCAAGTTCCACAAGATGGGCATCGCCATGCGGGCCAGCGCGGACGACCAGTTGGCGGTGCAGGCATGCGCCGTGCCCATAACCAGCATCTTCTCCATGTCCTGGATATTCGCCTGCGTGGTGGCGGCCATCGGCGGGATATTGATATCGAGCATAGGCGGCATTACCAATGGCCTGGTCGAAACCGGGTTCAAGT
>JAPLHM010000241.1 GCA_026389635.1 Chloroflexota bacterium
TACACAGGCCTCCCCGCAGTCGCTGGTCCTGACCCTGTAGGCGTTATCGACAGGAAGTACGAATATCATACCATCACCTTCTTTGCCGGTTTTGGTAGCGCGACAGATAGTGTCTATAGCTATCTGGCACTCTTCGTCTGAAAGCACCATTTCTATCTTGATTTTGGGTAGGAAATCGACTCGGTACTCACCGGCGCGCCATTGAAGCGCAATCCCTTTCTGCCTGCCGCGCCCGTTAACGTGAGTTATCGTCATACCCAGCATACCCCGGGCCGACAGCGCATCTTTGACAGCATGGAGTTTTTCCGGCCTGATAATAGCTTCAATTTTTTTCATTATGATATACCTCCATAAGCAGTTTCACCGTGTTGTGATATGTCAAGACCTACAGACTCTTCCTCTTCTTTTACACGCAGGCCCATCGTTGCCTTAAGGGCTTTGGCAAGCAGCCAGGAAAGTACAAAGGCATAAGCCATTGTTGCTGTGATTGCAACGAGTTGAATCAAGACCTGTTTCCAGTTCCCGTCCAGGAGCCCTGATCCGGCTGAATTAACCGCTGTAGTAGCGAAGATACCTGTTGCCAGCGCACCCCAGGCGCCGCCCACACCATGACAGGCGAACACGTCCAGCGATTCATCCACCCTGCCGGCCTTTGCCCTCCATACCATGACGTAGTATGAAATTATTGAGGCAATAGCGCCGATCGGGATAGCAGCCCAGACCGGTACAAAACCGGCGGCCGGCGTGATGGCGACCAACCCGACAACAGCGCCGGTGGCAGCGCCTATCACCGAAGGCCTGCGGTGTATCCATCCAAGAATCATCCAGGTGAACCCGGCGGCAGCAGCCGAAGTATTGGTAGCGATGAAGGCTGTAGAGGCCAATCCCCCCGCAGTCAGCGCGCTGCCTGCATTGAATCCAAACCAGCCGAACCAGAGAAGGGCTGCGCCCAGCACGACAAAGGGTATATTGTTGGGCTCCATAGATTCACCTTCTTTAAACCCCATGCGCGGACCGAGCACTATGGCCAGGGCAATCGCCGAGATACCGGCATTTACATGTACTACGGTGCCCCCGGCGAAATCGAGCGCACCCAGCCGGGCTAACCACCCGCCGTTTCCCCAAACCCAGTGGGCTACGGGGCAATAGACAAGGGTAAACCATAGAGCAGCAAACGCGAGCAGTGAGCCAAACTTAATGCGTTCCACTACAGCGCCTGTCCAGAGTGCCACAGTGATGATGGCAAAAGTGGCCTGGAAGGCCACGAAAGCCAGTTGTGGAACAGTTGAAGCATATACAGAAGATGGATCCTGTCCGACTCCTGTCAGGCCGAACCATGAAAGGTTACCTACCAGGCCTCTAACGTCCGGGCCAAACGCCATGGTGTAGCCGTAGATAACCCACAATACCGATACCATGCAGAGTATAGCGAAGCTCATCATGATTGTGGAGAGTAAATTTTTCCTCCTGACCATCCCTCCGTAAAAAAAGGCCAGGGCGGGCGTCATCAGCAGCACCAACGCGGTGGATGTGAGTAACCATGCGGTATCACCCGAATTCATGATGCACCTCCTTGAAGCTCAGATAGCGGTAGTTTAACGGAAGGCTGTTTCGGGATTATTACGGTAGTGTTAAGATAATGTTACCGGCTAATATGCATAGAGCCTGCCATAGGGACGGTGATACAAGGGAAATAGCTTTATAAATTTGTGCGCTAATATCTTCTGCGCGTCTATATCGAAATGAGCGGCGAATTGCTCAACAAGGTTGGCCAGGACAGTGAGGTCAGTTTTTTCAAGTTCCGCTACTCCGACCTCCCTGCCCAATTGATAGTCCTCCAGCTTGCCACGCATATAGATAACGCCGCCATGCATGCCGGTGCCTACATATTTAGCGCGGTGGTAATCGTCATCCCTCATATTTAGTCCGAGCAGTACCATCACTCCGCCGGCCATATACTCGCCGAAGAAATCCTGGGCGGTGCCGCCGATAACGATGGATGGTTTTTTATCGCCGTACTCCTTCATATGAATACCGGCGCGGTAGCCCACGCCCTCCCGTATAAATATCTTGCCGCCGCGTGCCGAAAGGCCGGTTATATCGCCCGCATGTCCATGCACAACAATTTCGCCCTCATTCATGGTGTTGCCGCAGCCGTCCTGCGCGTTACCGTGTACAATTATATGAGGTCCGTTCATGAAGGAGCCCAAATCATTGCCGGGGGTGCCTTCGATCTTTATTTCAACCGGCTTATTAATATCGGTGCCAATATAGCGTTGCCCGCAAATGTTTTTGAGTAAAATCCTTTCAGCTCCTGCGGCTACCGCCTGCTTAAGCCGGTTATTCAATTCGTGCGTGGCTATATCCTGCGCATTGATTTCAACTGTCGAATTGTGAGGTTTCTTCAAGGCTGGATTTGCTGACATGGCTTAATCTCCTACCGACCTTATGCCAAGTATCTTTAATTCAGTTTCGGAAAGACCCACACCCCTGAGGTGCAGTCTGTTACCGCGCAGGCTTTCCAGTGCGTTGATGCCCATACCACCAAGAATATCCTTTAGCTCGATGGTCCAGCCTCGCAGCAGGTTAACCAACCGCTTGCTGCCTATATCTGGATTGATGCGCTTGGTCAGCGCCAGGTCGCTGGTACATATGCCCCATGCGCATTTACCGGTGTGGCATTGCTGGCAGGCGGTACAGCCCAACGCAATTAATGCAGCGGTGCCGATATAAACGGCATCGGCGCCCAGGGCGATGGCCTTGGCAATATCACCGCTGCTGCGGATGCCCCCGGCTATGACCAGCGATGCCTGGTTGCGGATATTCTCTTTACGCAAGCGGGAATCAACTGCCGCCAGGGCCATCTCGATGGGGATACCCACGTTATCACGTATCACCTTGGGGGCGGCCCCGGTAGAGCCCCGCAGGCCGTCCAGCACTATGATGTCGGCTCCTGCCCTGACCATACCGCTGGCGATAGCTGAGACGTTGTGAACAGCAGCAATTTTCACCGAGATTAACTTCTGGTAATTGGTCGCTTCCTTGATGGCGTAGACCAACTGGGCGAGATCCTCGATCGAATAAACATCATGCTGCGGTGCCGGTGACAGCGCATCGGTTCCCAAAGGTATCATCCTCGTGAGGGATACCTCGGCTGTAACCTTCTCCCCCGGGAGGTGCCCCCCAATGCCCGGCTTAGCGCCCTGGCCGATTTTGATTTCAACTACTTTGCCGGCATTGAGATATTTCGAATGGACGCCGAAACGGCCCGAGGCGACCTGTACAATGGTGTGGTCGCCATATTTGTAAAGGCTGGAGTGTAGTCCGCCCTCCCCGGTATTCCAAAAAGTGCCGGCCTCGCTGGCAGCGCCCGCAAGCGAGCGCTGGACATTCAGGCTGACCGCGCCGTAAGACATGGCAGAGAACATTACGGGTACGTTCAATTTCACCTGTGGCGGAAGGGCGTTCTTTAATGCGTGAGTCACGGGATCGATTTCAATCCTGTCCGGCTTTCTGCCCAAGTATGTAACCAGTTCCATGGGTTCGCGCAAAGGATCGATTGAAGGATTGGTGACCTGACTGGCATTAAGAAGTATATGGTCCCAGTAGACCTTATACCCTTTATCATTTCCCATGCCCGTGAGAAGAACGCCGCCGGTCTCGGCCTGCTTGAGGATATCCTCGATAGCCTCGGGGCGCCAATTATAATTCTCGCGGTAGTCAAGGGTGTTTTTCCTTATATTGAGGGCATTGGTCGGGCAGAACACCACGCACCTGTGGCAGCCGACGCAGTTTTTCTCATCGGCCATCACTTCGTTATCAATGGCGTCATAGCTGTGGACATCGAAACTGCACTGGTTAACACAGACCCGGCACTGGATGCAGCGGCTGGCGTCACGCTCAACTATAAATTTAGATGGTATAAAAGTCTTCATCGCTGTACTCCACTGTGCCTAATTTCTCACCGGGATACCCCTGCTAGCCAGGTATTCCTTTACTTTTTTAATAGAATACTCGCGGTAGTGAAATATGCTTGCGGCCAGCACGGCATCGGCCTTTCCCGTGGCCAGTGCGTCATAGAGGTGTTCAAGCGAACCGGCCCCGCCACTGGCTATGACCGGCACCTGCACCGCTTCACTTACGGCGAGGTTTAATTCGTTATCATACCCGGCCCGCTGCCCGTCGGCGTCCCAGCTTGTCAGCAATATCTCGCCTGCGCCCAGTTCCACAGCCTGTTGTACCCACTCGATCACATCTATCCCGGTGGATTTCCGGCCGCCGTGAGTGTAGACCTCCCAGGCGCCCTTTCCCCTGTCGGTGCGACGCTTGGCGTCCACTGCCAGTACAATGCACTGGTTGCCGAAAATAGCAGATCCTTTTTTCAACAGCAGAGGATCATGGACAGCCGCAGTGTTAATGGAGACCTTATCAGCGCCCGCCTGCAGCATGCGCCGCATATCGTCGATTGAGCGCAGGCCGCCGCCCACGCATAGCGGAACAAATACTTGTCTGGCCACACTTTCAACTACGTGAACCATGGTATCCCTTGCTTCAGGCGTTGCGCCGATGTCCAGGAAAACCAGTTCATCGGCGCCTTCCCGGTAATAGAAAGCTGCCTGTTCCACAGGGTCGCCGGCATCGCGCAGGTTTGTAAAGCTGGTGCCTTTGACCACACGGCCGTCTGTTACATCAAGGCAGGGTATAATACGTTTAGTTAACATTATTAAGCAGTCCTCTTGTAGTCAGCCACCGCTGAAATAGATGTGGGTGACTCGAATGGAGATTTAAGGCTGGCTACGATCGCTTCTCCTCCGTCAGGTATCCAGACGCTGTCTAATTGCGGGCTGATTGTGCGTATAGCGGCCTCTTCCGAGGAAAGGAAAAGTACCTTGCCTTTGGTGGCTGCTGTAAGTGGGCGCAGCCGGATGCGGTCGGTCAGCCCGATCATTTCTCCTTCATGCGCGATGATGAGCGTAAATGGCCCGTTGAGCAGCAGACTGCTATAGACCTGCCTCAGGGCACGCAACATCTCCTGTTCTGAAGCTGGCATCCTGTCTATATCGTCCCAGAATGGCGCGGCGAAAACCCGGGAGACTACATCTAAGGGGAGACCATGTTTCCTTACCAGCAGGTCGATGGCATAGGCGATGACCTCCGTATCGGTTTCCATGGTGCAGATATAGCCGTACTGCTCGAGGTAACGGCGGTTTATACCGTAGGAAGATAATTCCCCATTGTGCACAACTGTCCAGTCGAGGATGTTGAAAGGGTGTGCGCCGCCCCACCATCCGCGCGAGTTTGTGGGGTACCTGCCGTGTGAAGTCCATAGATAACCCTCGTATTCTTCCAGTCGGAAGTATTGCCCGATTTCCTCCGGGTAACCGACCCCTTTGAATACCCCCATGTTTTTGCCGCTGGAAAAAACGAAACTATCTTTTATCTTTATATTAATGTCCATCACGCGGTCCACGACGAAATCATCATCGGATTGTATCCCAGCCTGGTACTTGTTGACCTTAAGGAAGTAGCGCCAGACTAAGGGCGGGTCTTCGATAACTGCCAGCGGCCTGGTTTTAATCTCGTCGGCATCGATGAGGTGAAATTTATCTTTAAGATAAGCCTCGGTCTCGGTTTTGCCTTCGCTGCTCAGGTACATGACATGCAGCGCATAGTATTCAGCGTAATCGGGATAGAGGCCGTACACGGCAAAACCACCGCCCAACCCGTTACCGCGGACATGCATATTACCGATGGCCTTGATGATATCTGCTCCGGAGAACCGCCGGCCGGATATATCCATCATTCCGAAGATGGAGCAGGCGTCTATAACCTTATCGCTGTTGTAGGGGTTCTGCATTTTCCTTAAATCTTGCATCTTATTACTCCTCTGGCCGGGGCCCTATTCGCCGGCGATGGCCTGCTCCTCCATCTCTTTCAAGGGCACCACGCGCGAAGCGGCGGTCAGCACTCCCAGGCGTTTTTCTCTTAGATCACGCGGCAGGTCTATCAGGCCGAAATCCACAGATAGAAGTGACTGCTTATAATCTTTTACATTAACACCGTCGCGCATCAGTCCGTAAATGATGCCTGATTTCTCGATATCCCTGACAAAGATCATGCCCTTGACCAGGTTATCCTTCAAGATCAATTTCCGGTAAGGGCTATTGGTGATAAGCGTTTCATAGCTGTTATCGTCCGAAGCGGAGACAAGTCCGGCGCTGGAGATATCCATGTCGAAATAGTGGATCGAATTCATCGCCGTACCGCCCTTATATTCCACCTGCCTGCCGGCCATGTTGTAACCGGCTACCCTGCCGCCGATGTATGCATTAGGCCAGATAGGCGTGAGGCGGTCAGACCCGGTGATAAAATCCCAGCCCTCGGATGCATCGCCACAGGCATATACATCAGGATAGCTGGTGGCCATGCACCGGTCTATACTGATGCCCCGGTTGAACTTAATGGATGTACCCTTGACCAGGTCAAGGCGTGGCAGCACACCGATGGCGATGACTACCATTTCGCAGCTGATTTCCTGGCCGTTGGCAAGTACTACGTATTCAACCCTGTCCTGTCCCGCGATCTCGGCCACGGTATTGGCGGTGATTATCTTGATGCCGGCTTCAGACAGTATGCGGCCGGATATGGCAGAGGCCGCCTCGTCCAGAATCGTATTCAACACCCTGTCCTTCATCTCGACTACACTGACCATGATGCCGCGCTTGAATAGCGCTTCACTTACACTGATACCGATTAGGCCGCCGCCGATGACGACCGCACTGTTAACCCTTGTCAGGTACGCGTCGATTTTCTTGGCATCATCAATGCAGGTAAAGTTAAATACGCCTTCTTTTTGCATCCCCTTAATGTTGGGGACGATCGGCAGGCCGCCGGTAGCGAGAAGAAGCCTCTGCCAGCAGATGACGCTGCCGTTTTCAAGAGAAGCTGTTTTATTTGCGGGGTCGATTTTTTTTACTTTCTGGCCGGACAGGAGTTCGATCCGGTGTTGTGCATAAAAACCGGGTGAGCGAAACAGCATTGTTTCCAGGATACGCTGGCGGGAAAGGTATTCGGAGATAAGCGGGCGTGAGTAAGCCGGATACGGTTCGTCAGACACAATTAATAGACTGCCCGTAGGGTCGCATTCCCTGATAGCCTCGGCCGCGCCTATGCCGCCGGCGGAGTTGCCGATAATCAGGTATTTAGTCTTGACCGCATTTTTGTTTTTCATGTGTAATTCCTCATGAGCAGACTATTTTCAGAAAGTTGGAGTACATCTTCAGCCCTGGTTCGCCGCTTTTTTCGGGGTGGAACTGCGTAGCGAAAAGGTTGTCCTTGATTATCATGGAACAAAACTCGATACCGTATTCCGTTACCCCTGCTACAACTGAGCGGGCGAGTGGATGGGCATAGTAGCTGTGAACAAAATAAAAATTAGTATTATCGGGTATATCGCTAAAGATGGGGTGCGCATTGACCTGTTTCACCTGGTTCCAGCCCATATGCGGGATCTTTAACCCGACGGGCAGCTTCCTGACCTTGCCGGGGATAATGCCCAGGCATTTATGGTCGCCGCCTTCCTCTGTGCTGGTGAGGAGCACCTGCAGGCCGACGCAGATGGCAAAGAGCGGCCTTTTCAGTTCAACCAGCTTTCTGACCGCATCATCAATTCCAGTAGCAGCCAGGCTTTTCATAGTGTCAGCGGCCGCGCCCACGCCGGGCAGGAAGACAGCGTCCGCTTTGAGAATGTCAGATACGGCATCGGTTACCGTGGGCCGATAGCCCAGCTTTGCTAAGGCGTTAACCACACTGCCGATGTTACCGGCGCCATAATTAATAACGGCAATCATAATTTGCATCCTTATTCATATTATTTAGGAAAAGGCCTGACTCCTGGACTTTTCAAGATCATTTTCTTCGACCACCATCAATGCTTCGTTGGGGCAATTGGCAACGCAGGCCGGAATGTCACGACCCGGGCAGAAATCGCATTTGGCCACGATCTTTTTCCCCTGGTCCCTGGCAATTGCGCCATGCGGGCAGGCCAGTATACAGGTCCAGCATCCCATGCATCTTTCCTGGTCGACATTTACCAGTCCCGTGATGGGGTCCTTCTGCATGGCGCCGGTCAGGCAGGAATAGACGCACCATGGCTCTGTGCAATGCCTGCACTGTAAAGAAAATGCCACTTCTGCCTTCTGCTCGACGCGGACACGTGGTACAGGTTTCGGCGTCTCGCGCTTGTGCGCCTTTATGACGTCTTTAGACACGGAATGCTCAGTGGCACAGTATACCTTACAAAGACCACAGCCCATGCACGCGTCCTCATTAATATAGATCCTTCTTATCATATCTCTTGCCTTAGTTAAATAACGGAATACGGACACCTATTGCCGTAATTATGACATGTTGGAGTTACCCTGTCAATATCGCTTTGTTAACTGGTTTGAGTGCGTATATGCTGGAGCAAAAGGCAGGAGTTTTACAACCATTCTTAAAAAGATTATACTGGTGGCAGCCTTTAAGCCAGTCCAGTGAGGCTGGTAAGGAGAAAATGATGGTACATTGTCATACCCTGGGATTTCAACCTGGGGCTGACGTTTTAAACCTCTTGCCAATCTTGCGCAGGAGGTTTTTTTATTTTAGGGCGGGCTATGAATAGTAAAGCCATACTTGTTCTAGAAGACGGTACTGTTTACCGGGGCGACGCTTTCGGCGCAGAAGCGACTGCATTCGGCGAGATTATCTTTATCACGAGCATGACCGGTTACCAGGAAATGCTCACCGATCCATCTTTTGCCGGTCAAATCGTGGTGCCGACTTATCCAATGATAGGCAATTACGGAATCAACCGTGACGATGTTGAATCCTCAAAAATTCAGGTCCGGGGTTTTGTTGTCAGGGACTATTGTCTTGTTCCCAGTAACCGGCGGAGCACAGGGAGCGTGGAGGAATACCTCAAAGCGGGCAATATTCCCGGCCTCAGTGGTATCGACACGCGCAGCTTAACAAGACACATACGCTCGACGGGTGTCATGATGGGCATATTAACATCAGAGTTGACCACCAAAGAAGCCCTGGCAGAGTTGAAGCATATGCCTTCCTATGGAACTACGGATTTCGTCAAAGAGGTGTCTATCAAAGAGCCCTTTAAATGGACCTTTATGCACGAGCAACAGCAGCATACGTACAATATTGTAATCGTTGACATGGGCTTGAGGTTTAATATTGCTCGCATACTCAGCCGGCTTGGCTGCCAGGTGACTGTCGTCCCCTGCACTCTTTCCCCCCGGGACATACTCGCGTTGAAACCGGATGGTATTGTTCTTTCGCCGGGACCTGGAAATCCTGCTCTACTGGACTACGTCATTCAAAACGTCAAAGAGCTACTGGGTAAAAAACCACTATTGGGGATATGCCTTGGTCACCAACTTATAGGCCGGGCTTTTGGCGCTGATACCTTCAAGCTCAAATTTGGTCACAGGGGGGCCAACCATCCTGTCTGCGATCTATCAACGGATAAGGTCAACATCACTGCGCAGAACCATGGCTACGCCATAGATGAGGATACCTTGAAGGGAGGGTTGGAAGTCAGCCATATAAACTTGAATGATGGCACTATCGAAGGTCTCAACCACAGGACTATGCCGATTATTTCAATACAGTACCATGCAGAAGGATCGCCAGGTCCGCAGGATAACACGTATATATTTGACAGGTTCTTACACATGGTTAGAGAGGAAATGAAAGCTTAAATGTCTAAGATCTCCAAGGTTCTGGTCATAGGATCGGGTCCCATAATAATAGGCCAGGCGGCTGAATTTGATTATGCGGGCACCCAGGCGTGCAAATCCCTTCGGGAAGAGGGGATAACTACCGTGCTCGTCAACTCGAACCCCGCAACCATAATGACCGATGAAGGGATAGCTGATATTGTGTACATTGAACCCCTGACCGTGGACGTAGTGGGTCGGATCATAGAACAGGAACGGCCCGATGGATTGTTGCCGACCCTTGGCGGCCAAACCGGTCTTAACCTGGCCGTGGAGCTTGCCGATGCGGGAATATTGGATAAATATAATGTTCGCATGCTCGGCACACCGTTGGAAACGATTAAAAAGGCCGAGGAAAGGTCCTTATTCAAGCAACTAATCCAGGAAATCGGTGAACCGATTCCGGACAGCGTAACAGTACATTCCGTTATCGAAGCTAAGAATTTTGCCGAGTCCATCGGTTTACCCCTCATAGTGCGGCCTTCTTACACTCTTGGCGGAACGGGTGGAGGCATCGTCTACACCATGGCCGAACTGGAAGCCACTGTGGCAAACGGGCTGGCATCCAGTATGAGTCATCAGGTTTTAGTCGAGAAATGTCTGCTGGGCTGGAAAGAAATCGAATATGAAGTTATGCGCGATGCCGCCGATAACTGCATCACCATCTGTAACATGGAAAACATAGACCCGATGGGCGTTCACACAGGTGACAGCATTGTTGTAGCCCCCAGTCAGACATTAACCGACAAAGAATACCAGATGCTTAGATCAGCCAGCCTTAAAATAATACGGGCACTGCGAATTGAGGGTGGTTGTAATATACAATTTGCTTTGACCCCGAGTCCGATAGTTGCCCGGAAGTGGGCGCCGGATCAACTCGACATTTCCAGCAGCCAGTACTATATCATCGAAGTAAATCCCCGCGTCAGCCGCAGTTCTGCTTTAGCCAGCAAGGCTACAGGCTATCCTATAGCCAGAGTTGCTGCCAAGATAGCCATAGGCAAACGGCTTGACGAAATCCCCAACCGTGTAACCGGCAAAACAATGGCGGCCTTCGAGCCTGCAATGGACTACTGCGTAATCAAGATACCGCGCTGGCCGTTTGATAAATTCCCAAGGGGTGATAAAACCCTCGGTAGTCAGATGAAGGCCACCGGTGAGGTTATGGCTATCGAGCGTTGTTTTGAAGCCGGATTGCAAAAGGCAGTACGCTCCTTAGAGATTGGTAAGAGATCCC
>JAPLHM010000259.1 GCA_026389635.1 Chloroflexota bacterium
CAACCCCGCCACCACATACGCTATCGTGGTCGGTCCACCCATCATGTACCGCTTCGTAATCGCCGAGTGCCTAAAGAAGGGGCTGCCCGACGACCATATCATCATGTCCCTGGAGCGCAGGATGAAGTGCGGCGTGGGCAAGTGCGGCCATTGCCAGATCAACGGGCTTTACTGCTGCCAGGAAGGGCCCGTCTTCACCTATGCACAGGTAAAGTCTTTGAAGGAGGCCGTATAAATGAAACCGAGGGTCGCATTTTTCGATTTCACGGGCTGCGAGGGCTGCCAGCTCGAGGTGCTTAATTTCAACCTTGAGATAGTTGACCTCATCAACGCGGTGGACATCGTCGAGTTCCGCGAGGCCAGTTCCGACCACTCCGATGAGTACGACATAGCCTTCATCGAGGGCAGCCAGACCACGCAGAAGGACATCGAGAGGATTCAGCAGATCAGGGAGAGGGCCAAGATATTAGTAGCCCTGGGCGCCTGCTCCTGCACGGGCGGCGTCAACGCGCTTAAAAACCGCTTTAGCATGGAGGAGAACCTCAAGGTCGTTTACGGTGAATCGGCCAAATACTACAACACGCTACCCACCAGGCCGACCAGCGCCTACGTCAAGGTCGACGTCCATCTCCACGGCTGTCCGCCCAACCGCAACGAGGTCATCAGCCTGGTAAAATGCCTGCTGACCGGTAAGAAGTTCGAGCAGTGCCACAACCCGGTATGCGTGGAATGCAAGCTGGCGGAGAACATCTGCGCCTTCGAGCGCGGCGAATTTTGCCTGGGCCCCGTCACGCGGGGCGGCTGCGATGCCGTCTGCGTCACCGCCGGCAGGAAGTGCTGGGGTTGCCGCGCAATGGTAGATGAACCAAATGTAAACTCGGAGAAAGACATCCTGAAAAAATACGGACTGACCATGGAGGACATGATGTTGCAGTTCAAGCTCTTCAACGGAGCGCTGGAGGTTTCGAAATAATGGCAACCAGAGAAGTGAATTTCAAGGTCCATCACGTGGCCCGCATCGAGGGACACGGCAATATAATCGTCAACGCTAAAGACGGCAAGATAGAGGAGTGCAAATGGGAGGTTCCCGAGTCCCCCCGCTTTTTTGAATCGATGCTGCGCGGCCTCAGCTATTCGGACGTCAACTTCATCGCCCCGCGCATCTGCGGCATCTGCGCTGTGGCGCACGCTACAGCATCCATCGAGGCCACCGAGGCCGCCTTTAACGTCAAGCTCACCGAGCAGGCCTCGCTCATCCGTGAACTGCTATTTGACGCCGAAACGGTCACCAGTCACGTGCTGCATTTCTATTTCCTGGTGGCCCCGGACTTCCTGGGCGTGGGCAGCGTTATCCCCCTGGCCTCCACGCATACCGACGTTGTGCTGAGGGCATTGCGCATGAAGAAGACGGCCAACAACTGGGCCGATATACTGTGCGGCCGCAAGACACACCCCATCTCGATGGTAGCCGGCGGCTTTGTCAAGTGGCCGGAGATTGAGCAGCTCCGGTGGCTCAAGGAGACACTGGAAGGCGAGTATATGAAAGACCTCGACGCCAGTGTGGAACTGTTCAAGACGCTCAAGTTCCCCGACTTCACCCGTGAGACCGAGTACATAGGCCTCTACAGGCCTGATAAATACAGCTTCATCGGCGGCGCCATCGGCTCCACAGACTGCAAGCCCATCCCCATCAACGATTACCAGAAGGTGACCAACGAGTTCTGCGTACCGTGGTCAACAGCCAAATTCACCAAACACCTGCGTGATTCGTACCAGGTGGGAGCACTGGCGCGCTTCAACGTCAACCACGACAAGCTGCACCCCAAAGCCAGGAAGGTCGCCCAGGCTTTCGGGCTCAAGGCGCCCTGCTATAACCCCTACTTTATCAGCGTGGCACAGATCGTTGAAACCGTACACGCCGTCGAGAACAGCATCATCATCCTCGACAAACTGCTCACCAGGGGCGTTAAGCCCGAGAAGCCCGAGGTCAAGGTCAGGGCCGGGCGCGGCGTGGGCGCTGTGGAAGCCCCGCGGGGCATCCTCTTCCACGACTACACCTTCGACGATGCGGGCAAGCTCATAGCGGCCAACATCATCATCCCCACCAATGAGAACCACAACAGCATACAGCACGATTTCGATAAGCTGCTGCCCGAGATATTAGATAAACCGCAGGACGAGATAAAGCTGGCCATGGAGATGCTGGTACGGGCCTACGACCCCTGCGTTTCATGTTCCACACACATGCTGGAGGTGAAATTTAAATAAAAACCACGCTCTTACCTACGTAGAGGTGTTGCTTTAGCTGCGCCCGCCAGCGGGCGGATTTGCATGTACGCCAACTTGCGGGCGGGTTTAAAAACCCGCCCCTACATTTTTGCTCGTCGTTGCGAGGAGCGCAGCGACGCCGCAATCTATGGGGCGGGTCTCGCGACCCGCCCCCTTTCAATTACCGTGAATTGTAAATCCCCAAAAATAACCTTATAGTTATCCTGATGAAAAACCACCCCAACAATACGACATCCCCGGAAACGGGCGGCGACAGGGACAGGTACAGGGACGTCCTCGACGAG
>JAPLHM010000127.1 GCA_026389635.1 Chloroflexota bacterium
CTCGGACTGTATACGCAGTACCAGGCCCTCGATAAGGCCTATATAGCCGAATACGATACCGGATTGCATGGCGGCCACGGTGTTGCGGCCGATGGCTTTTTTGGGGATTGTCAGCTCGATCCTGGGCAGGACAGCCGTGCGGGTGAAGAGCGCCTCGGTGGAGATGGCTATGCCGGGCGCGATGGCCCCGCCTATGTAGCGGCCATCCTTGGAGACGACATCCATGGTCGTGGCCGTGCCCATATCGATAACTATGACCGGCCCGCCGTAGAGATGGTGGGCGGCGACGGCATTGACGATGCGGTCAGGGCCGACCTCGCGGGGGTTGTCCATATCGATGCGCACGCCGGTCTTGACGCCGGCCTCCACTATGAGGGGGGCCTTCTTGAGGAAGCTCTTACATACTTGCTCGAAAGTTATCAGCAGGGGCGGGACCACGCTGCAGATGACCACGTCCTTGATGTGCGACGCTGTCACTCCCTGCCGTTCCATCAGGGACAGCATAAGTTGAGCGTATTCATCGGATGTCCGGTGGATGGCGGTTGAGACGCGCCAGGTCGTCTTGATCTTCTCCCCGTCGAAGACGCCGAAGGTCACGTTGGTATTGCCTATATCAATAGCTAACAGCATGGCAGCTCATTATGACATAGATGCACCTGTCATTGCGAGCCTTTTACCCCGTCATTAGCGAGCGCCAGCGAAGCAATCTATCGAAGACGTCATGCCCTACGATTGCTTCGTCGCTACGCGCCCCGTAATGACCGTTCTCTAAGTTCCTTAATCACCTTTGGCAACACGGGCAGCAGGTCGCTGGCAAGCATGCCGGCGTCGCCGAGTTCACCCTTCACAAGTTCGCCTGCCGCGGCGTGCAGGTAAACTCCCAGTACCGCAGCATCGAAAGGCGGCAGACCCTGACCGGCCAGCCCTGCAATGGCGCCGGCCAGGACATCCCCGGTGCCGGCGGAGGCCAGGCCTGCATTGGCATAGTCGCAGATGCGTACCCGGCCCGCGGGGTCCGCTATGACGCTGAAGGCCCCCTTGAGCACGACGACCTTGCCCCAATGCGCCGCGGCCTTGCGGCACATCTCCAGCCTGTTCCCCTGCAGCCGCGCTATGGATACACCCATCAGCCTGGACATCTCGCCGGCATGAGGTGTGACGACCGTGCCGGCGGGAAGCTGTTTCCACCAGCCGTCTATCCCCGAAACGATATTGAGTGCGTCCGCGTCCAATATCAGCACGGGCGGATTTTGCGGCAGGCCGGACAGCACATTTCGTACGAAATCCCTGGTGTTTGGATGTTGCCCCAGACCGCAGCCCATCAGCAGCACACGGTAATACGGCAATATACTGAGAATGGCCGATGCGGCCTTTTCCGAGAGTATTCCTTTTGCAGTTTCCGGCAACGGAGCATAAGTGGCTTCGGTAAGCTTGGAGGCCAGTATAGGCTGCAGGCTTTTGGCGGTTGACAGGGTGACCACACCCGCCCCCACCCGGGCGGCGCCCATGCAGGCTAAGTATGCTGCCCCTATGTAGTTTTCCGATCCCACCACGGCAAGCACCCTGCCAAAAGTGCCCTTGTTGGCGCTGGCCGGGCGTGGCGGAAGCGCCGATTGGGCCCAAACTGAGGTTACCAACTCGGTTTTGATGCTGCGGCTCAGCCTCTCGGGTATGCCGATATCGGCAACGACGACTTTCCCGGCCATCCCCGCGCCCGGGAAGCTGTAAAGTCCGGGCTTGGGCAGGCCCAGCGTAACTGTCAGGTCCGCTTTGAGGCAGCTCTGGTCTGCGGCGCCCGTGTCTGCATTCATTCCCGTAGGGATATCTATGGCCAGAGTATGGAGCTGTGGCCGCCGCTGTTTCTCACTGTTGACCCTGTCGAGTATTTCCTTGAACCCGCCCCCGATCGGGCGGGCGCGGCCTGTGCCGAGGATGCCGTCGATCACCACTTCTGCTACGGCCAGGAGGTTTTTCAGTTTGGCGAACTTAGTGTCCTTATGCAGGAAAGTCAGCGGTATGCCGTGTTGCTTTGCCAGCGCCAGGTTTTTATCTGCGGGTGCCCTTTCGCCCAGTAAATATAGGCTGACGTCCGCTCCCCACTCGTGAAGGTATCTTGCCGCCACCAGTGCGTCCCCTCCGTTGTTGCCTGGCCCTGCCAGCACGAGGACGATCCTCCCTGCTATATAATCTACGAAGCCGCGAGTCTCCTCAGCTACGGCCCTTCCCGCGTTCTCCATGAGCAACTCCGTAGCGATGCCGGCTTCCGCCGCCCGGCGGTCTATGGCCCTCATCTGGTCAGAAGTTACAATCTTCATGGGCTTCCTCCTTCCACCCAAATATTAAGCCCTAATCAATCCGCCCGCAAGGGGTTGAAATCAGTCCCGTAGTCGTAAGCATCTAATTTCTCAGCCTTCTTCAAATACCCGACCAGGACGTAGGTCAGCGGCGTGGCTACGACTTCATAGCAGGTTTTGAGCAGCCAGTGCCAGAATATCATGGCAAGGATAACTGAGGGCGGCAGCACCCCCCAGAAAGCAACAAGTAGCACAATTGCCGTATCGACGGCTTCCCCGGCCACGGTTGATGTAATGGTGCGCGTCCATAGCCACCTCCCTTTTGTGAGTATCTTCATGCGGGCCATAATGTAGGAATTGACAAACTCTCCGGCTAAGTACGCGGTGAAGGAGGCTATGAGAAAGCGCGGGGTGCTGCCCAAGATACGCTCATAGGCGGACTGGGCGTCGAAGACGGGTGCGGATGGCAGGACACCCACCAGCCATATGGATATGATCAGCAGCAGGTTGCAGAAAAAGCCCAGCCAGATAACGCGCCTGGCCTGGCTGTAGCCGTACACTTCGGTAAGCACATCCCCGAAGATATAGCTGAGCGGGAAAATAACGATAGCGGCCGGCAGGGTAAGGCCGAAAAGTTCGACCTGCTTTACGATAAGGATATTGGAAGCCAGTATGCTTGTGATGAAGAGAGCTGTAATAAAAACGAACCTGTAAGAGTAAGACAATCTGACG